>JARRPA010000179.1:0-8487 GCA_037383305.1 Gemmatimonadota bacterium
CGGCCTGAGCGAAACCGGCGGCCCCGGCCGGCACCGGACGTCGCGCCTGGAACTAGTTGTCTGTCGTGGCCTCGATGTGGGTAATCACGCCGTCAACGAATTCGCTGAATTCCGGAGCGCAATGTTTGCAGCCTGAACTCGGGGCCAATATCAATCAAAATGGATGTCTTGTCCGTCTGCACCCATGCCGAACAGCGAAAACGCTCATCCCGCGGATCACCTGTTTCCTGTTTGCCAAATCCGCCTGCAACATACCCCCACCACCAGCAACCGCGGCAAACGGTTCAAAACCCGGCGCTCCGACGTTTAGAGCATCGTCCATAGGTATCTCCGCATCGCCAAAGATGTGATCAAAGTGAAAGGTCATCTCCAGTTCGGCAGTTCCGCCCTCTTGCAGGATGCCCTTGCGCTGATCCCCCACATACTCGCCACAGGTATATTCATACTCGGTCTCAACCTGAATGATGAAATCTACTCGCTGCCCCTCTTTCTCCGCAGTGCCCACCATCACTAGCGAGTCATCAGCAGCTGGGCCATCCGTCGCCCTGACCATCCGCCAGGCCATTCTCATTGCGGTGATCTTCGAGTTCCTCGGCGCCTACTTCGCTGGGGGCGAGGTCACCGCCACGATCCGCAAGGGGATCATCGACCCGGAGCTGCTCCGGGACACGCCGGAGCTGCTGGTCTACGGCATGATGTCGGCGCTGTTCGCCGCCGGCACCTGGCTGCTCGTGGCGAGCGTACGGGGCTGGCCGGTCTCGACCACCCACTCGATCGTCGGTGCCATCGTCGGCTTCGCAGCCGTGGGCATATCCGTGGAATCGGTTTCCTGGAGCCAGGTCGGCGCGATCGCCGCTAGCTGGATCGTGTCCCCGGTGCTCGCCGGCAGTATCGCCTTCGGCCTGTTCATGAGCGTCAAGGTGCTGATTCTCGACACCACGGACCCCTTCACCCGCGCCAAGCGCTTCATCCCGGCCTACATGTGGATCGTCGGTTTCATGATCTCCATGGTCACCCTGCTCAAGGGACTGAAGCACCTGGGGCTGGACTTCCCCTCGGCCGTCCGTCACGTGGCGTCCCGGGTCGGAGTCGAAGTCCCCGAGGACCGGGAGGTCCGAGAAGACCCGTACGGACCGCTGCGCGAGGTCGTCGCATTTGCGGAAGAGTGGTTCCGGGACCGCCTTTCGGAGAAGAAGGAAGGCGAGCGAGCCCGGACCTATCTGCGCGGGCGTGGATTCCGCGAGGATGAGATCGAACGCTTCGGTCTCGGCTGGGCCCCCGACCGGTGGCGCGGGCTCAGAGAGGCGGCCTCCGAACGCGGCATCGATGATGAACGGATGCTGGAGTGTGGTCTCCTGGCCACCAGCGATCGCGCGGAGGAACCGTACGACAGGTTCCGAGGCAGGCTGATCTTCCCGATCCACGATCTGCGGGACCGACCGATCGCCTTCGGCGGGCGGATCGTATCGTCGGAGTCGGACGCGGTTCCGAAGTACATCAACTCTCCCGAGAGCCCGATCTTCCACAAGGGACGCACCCTGTACGGCCTGGTCTGGGCGCGTCACGAGATACGCCGGGAGGAGTCGTCGATTCTCAGCGAGGGCTACATGGACGTCCTGGCCCTGCACCGGAACGGCTTCACCAGCGCCGTCGCGCCGCTCGGCACCTCCCTGACTCGGGATCAGGCCGAGCTTCTCGGGCGTTACGGCCGAAAGGTGTATCTGCTGTACGACAGCGACGATGCCGGTCTGAAGGCGACATTTCGGGCTGGCGACACGCTTCTCGCTTCGGGGCTCCATCCGATGGTCGTGACGCTGCCGAGAGGCGAGGATCCGGACTCCCTGCTGCAGGCGAAGGGGCCGGAGGAACTGGCGCGCCTCATCGACGATGCCGTGGACGTTCTGGAGCGGAAGCTGCAGATCCTGGAGCGTCACGGGCTGCTCGACAGCATCGAGGGGCGACGTAGAGCCGTGGACGGGCTGTTGAGCACGCTTCGCGCGGCGCGAGACCCGGCGCTGCAGGACCTGTACCTCGCCCGTGCGGCAGAGCGAACCGGCGTGCGTCGTGAGACCCTGGTGCGGGAGGTGGCCCGGGCACGGATCGAGCCGGTCTCTCGTGGAAGCGTCGGGGAGCGGCCAATCCGTGCCGGATCGGACGCGGCAGCGGACTCCTGGGCCGGTGGGAAGGGGTTCGGGTCCGCAGCCGACATGGCCGCTGAGCGCGGCTTGCTCCTGCTCTTCCTGCGGGACCGTTCGCTGATCGAGAGATCGGTGGAACGGGGTCTTTCACCCGATCACTTTCGGCATCCCGGTCTGCATTCCATCTATGTAGCGCTTCTCGAGGCCGACCCGGATGGTGAGACCCGCTCGATCGCAGAGAGGATGGAGCCGGAGGAGGAGGCGCTGATGCGTGGACTTCTCGAAGACTCGACGGAGTTCGTGCACCCGGGCGACGTATACGAAGAGTGGCTTCGTAGACTGTTGCACCGGGACAGGCTCGAGCGACTGGGTCAGATCGACCGGGAGCTTGAGCTGGCAGACGCCGAGCAGGCGCGTCACCTGCTCACCGAGAAATCAGAGATCGCGAAGGAGCTGAGAGCTGCGGGCGTTCCGCTCAGCTTCGTACGAAGCCACGCCGACCGGACGATCGGTACGGCCGGATGAGTACCGGGCGACATCCCGGAAAAGATCGGATACACAGATGACGGAGAGCGGGACCGTGAGTGGAGTCGTGGACGACCTTCTGTCGTTGCAGGAACTGGATGGGGCGATCGCCCGACGTCGAGCGGAGCTGGGGGAGCTGGACCAGGAAGCCCGTCTGCTGGAAGAGGGCCTGGAGGCTCTCCGCCGGCGCGAATCGGAGGCGGAGGTGAAAGTCGACGGGGCAGACCGGCAGCTGCGTCAGGCGGAGCGAACGGTGCAGGCCGGCCGCGCCACCGTGAAGCGACTGCAGGAACGGGCCCAGGAAGTCGTCAATCAGCGCTCGCACCTGGCGGCGCGGGCCGAGATCGATGCGGCCCGGCAGAACCTCGATGTCGCGGAAACGACGATGCTCGAGGCGATGCAGGATCAGGAGAAGTATCGGGCCGCCCGAAAGGAAATCACGGAGGAGCTGGAACGGGAGCAGAGGGTGGCTCGGGACCGACTCGACGAGATCGCGCACCGGAGACAGGAGCTCGAGGACGAGATCGCGATCCAGCACGACCGCCGGGAGAACCGGGCGCTTCGAATCGACGACTCGGTCAGGGCTCTCTATGATCGCGTGCGCGCCGGACGAACGACGAGCGCCCTCGCACCCGTGATCGACGGAGTGTGCGGACACTGCTTCACCTCCATCCCGAAGCAGCGCCAGGCGGAGATCCGCGGCGGGCGGAACCTGATCGTCTGCGAGACGTGCGGGGTGATTCTGCACGCGGACCGCTGATCGACCCCACGGTTCGAAGGGACGGAGGCCGGTCGTGAGCGGCGCGAGGCCGGAGGTCCACGCCTGGGGACAAGCACCGACCATCCCCCCGCAGCAGCTGGAACGGCTGGTGGCCCGGCTGGGCTGTCCACCGGCTTTTGCGAGACTCCTGATCGGGCGCGGCCTCGATGATCTCTCCGAGATACGAGGTTTCCTTTCCCCCCGACTGCAGGACCTTCACGATCCGTACCTGCTTCCCGACATGGATCCCGCCGTCAGTCGCATCGAGGCCTCGATCGCTGCAGGTGAGAAGATCCTGGTGCACGGGGATTACGATGCCGATGGCATGTCGGCGACGGCCCTTCTCACTCTGTCGCTTCGGCGCGCCGGGGCGGATGTCGAGAGCTTCGTGCCACACCGCACCCGGGATGGATACGATCTTTCGGAAGCGGGACTCGTCCGTGCGGCTCGGATCGGCGCTTCCCTGATCCTGACCGCCGACTGCGGTGTCACGGCGGTCGAGTCGATCGCGCGCGCCCGCCGACAGGGACGCGACGTCATCGTGACTGATCATCACCGGCCCGGGGATCGAATGCCGGCGGCGCTGGCCATCGTCAATCCGATGCGCACCGATAGCCGCTACCCGTTCCGGCCCCTGGCAGGGGTCGGGGTCGCCTTCAAACTGGTGCAGGCTCTCTTCGCCCGGGCGGGAATCCCGGAGGCTGAGGCGAACCAGCACCTGGACCTCGTAGCCATCGGAACGGTGGCCGACCAGATGCCGCTGCAGGGCGAGAATCGGATCCTGGTCAAGGCAGGATTGCGTGCGCTCGGTCGGAGCCGGAAGCCCGGCGTGAGAGCCCTTCTGACACGATCCGGTATCGCGGTCTCGGAGTCGATCGCGGCGGAGCAGATCTCCTTCCGGGTGGGCCCGCGGCTCAATTCGGTCGGTCGCATGGGATCTGCTGACGCCGGTCTTCGCAGGCTTTCTCGACCGACGGAACTCGGAGCGGCGCCAGACGGACCAGCGAGTCTATACCGAAGTCGAGTCGATGGTTGCAGAGAGGTTCGATCCGGCGGAGGATCGTGCCGTGGTGGTGTGGGGCGACGACTGGCACCCGGGGGTGATAGGAATCGTCGCCTCGAGAATCGTGGACGCCACCCGTCGGCCGGCGATCGTCGTTTCCTTCGACGGCGACATCGGGCGAGGCTCGGGCCGCTCGATCGGCGGATTCGAGTTGCATGCGGCGCTCGAGGAACTGTCGGACCATCTCGAGCGATACGGCGGGCATCGAATGGCTGCGGGACTCTCGATTCGACGGGAGAGGATCGAGAGCTTCGCGAGGCGGTTTCTCGAAATCGCCAGGCGGGACATCGGTCCGGAGCCGGTAGTCGAGACTCTGGAAATCGATTGCGATCTGGGCATCACCGAAATCGACGGGGAGCTGATGCGCTGGCTGAATCGTGCCGGTCCGTTCGGCGAGGGAAACGGGGCTCCCGTCTTCATTTCCCGAGGAGTCAGGTTGCGGCAGAACCGGGCCGTCGGACCTCAGCGTTCTCACCTCCAGTTCATGATCGAGCAGGAAGGCGAGCGCCTGGCGGGCATCGGCTTCGGCGCGGGAGGCCGACGGTCGGAGGCGGAAGAGTCCGATTCGGTCGACATCGCCTACCGGCTGGAGAAGAACCGTTGGAACGGACGCACGCGAGTCCAGGCCCAGCTCATCGATTTTCGGCCGTCGGCGAGTTGATCTCCCGGACCTCCGCGACGGCTCGGGGCGAGCGTCCGTGAGTCTCAGAATCATCGCGGGTGCTCTGGGAGGGCGGTACATAGAGGTACCGTCGGGTCGAAGAACGCGACCGACGGGTGCTCGGGTGCGGGAAGCCTGGTTCAGTCTGCTCGGTGATCGAATCGAAGGCGCGTCGGTCCTGGACCTCTTCGCCGGTTCCGGGGCGCTCGGTATCGAGGCATTGTCGCGCGGCGCGAGTGTCGTTCACTTCGTTGAACGCGACAGGGCCGTATTCGAGGTGCTGCGGGGAAACGTGGTGGGTATGGGTGTGCAGGAGCAGGCGGCGCTGCACAGGCAGGACGTGTTTCGATTCCTGACGGAGCGCGAATCGGATCGATTCTGCGACATTGCGCTGGCCGACCCTCCCTACCATCGGGGTGCGGCGTTCCGTCTCGTCGAGGAGTTCCGGTGCCGTCCGTTCGCGGATCTCCTCTGCGTGGAACATGGCGCCGACGAGCCGGTCGGCGATTCCGCAGATCGACAGCGGCGGTACGGAGACACGATGCTCTCCTTTTTCGTGGAGCCGAAGGGAGGCGATGCCGGTGCAAGCTGATCCACAGATCGCGATTTATCCGGGTTCGTTCGACCCGCTGACCCTGGGGCACGATGACATCGTCCGCCGAGCGCTGAAGCTGGCCGACGGAGTACTCATCGCCGTGGCCGAACGGGCCACGCACACCAAACAGGCGCTGTTCCCGTTGGAGGAGCGCGTTCGGATGATCGCCGAGGTCTATTCCGACGAGCCGGCGATCCAGGTCGTGCCCTTTTCCGGGCTTCTCGTGGATTTCGCGCGCGAGCGGGGCGCCCGAGTGATCGTCCGTGGGCTTCGGGCGGTCAGTGACTTCGAGTACGAATTCCAGATGGCGTTGATGAACCGGAGTCTGTGGCCGGAGATAGAGATCATCTTCATGGCCCCGGCCACTTCGTACACCTTTCTCAGCTCTTCGCTCGTGCGTGAAGTCGCGAGCCTCGGGGGCGATGTTTCGGAGTTCGTTCCCCCGACGGTCCTCGTCCACCTGGTCGATCGGTTCGGCCCGAGCGCAACCGGCAGTTGAGTTTTCTGACGTCACTGCCCGACCGGGTGCGGGTGGGGACCCGGATCGGGTTTCCCGAAGCGAGGGAATCGCGCACCGCCGCGGCTATCGAACGACTGGAGCGGGAGAACCGGATCACGCCGGTGGCAGTCTCCGGGCATGTCGGCGAAAGCGACGCTCTGCGCGACGCCGTCACCCGGCTCGCGACGGGCGAGCTGGACGGCGTGGTCGCCGGTGCGGTAGCGACCACGGCGATGGTGCTCAGAGCGGGCCTTCAGCTGCTCGGCCCTTCCGAGGGAACGCGCACCGTGTCCAGCGCTTTCTACATGGTGCTCTCCGCCACCGGGAAGCTGCCGGAGCGGGTGCTGACGTTCACCGATGCCGGAGTCGTCCCGTCGCCCACCGCGGAACAGCTGGCCGAGATCGCGGACTCGGCCTGTCACGCGCGCAGACGGATCGTGGGAGATCTGCCGCGCGTCGCATTTCTTTCCTATGCGACGGGCGAATCGGCCGATGGCGAGTCGGTCGTGACGGTGGCCGAGGGGACCGCGATATTCAGACGACATCGACCGGACGTTCCGGTCGACGGGCCTCTTCAGGCCGATGCCGCGATCGTTCCGGAGGTGGCTCGGCGCAAGGCGCCCGAGTCGCCGCTCGAAGGGCGTGCGAATGTCCTGGTCTTTCCGGATCTCGACGCGGGCAACATCGCATACAAGCTCGTTCAGCGACTGGCCGGGGCGCGGGCTCTCGGGCCGATTCTCCAGGGCCTGGCCGCTCCGTTGAACGATCTGTCGCGAGGCGCGTCGGTCGAGGACATTGTGCAGGTGGCATATATTACGGCGCTACTCGCCGGACCGGACCCGGCGTAAGGATGGATTGACAGACAATGAAGGAGATCGGCGGCATGAGCTTCTCGATCCGAGACGATGGAGAGATCACGATCGTGAACGTGGACGGCGAGCTGATCGTCGGAAATCGCCAGGAGCTGAAGGCGAACGTGCTCGACCGGCTCGAGAGGGGAGATCGCAAGTTTCTCATCGATTTCTCGGATTCGAGCTACATCGACTCCTCGGGTCTCGGCGTTCTCGTGAGTCTCTCCAAGAAGATTCGCGAGGCGGGCGGGGCACTGCGGCTCGCCGGCTTGAACGAGGACCTCAGGACGCTGTTCGAGCTCACGAAGCTGGATACCCTGTTCCAGATCGCGGATACTCGTGCCGCGGCCCTGGCGGACTTCTGACGGTATCCGGATGGCAGAAACGGGAACCTCGAAGGTCCTCGTCAGCTCGGCGCGGGACGATGTCTCCCGGAACCTGGTCCGGCTCCTGAAGCAGCGGGGCGCTTCCCCGGAGGTCGTTCGCGATTCTTCAGAGTGGTCGGGGCACTCACCCGACCTGCTCTTCCTCGATCTCGAGCGGGGAACGGCAGAGGTGAGGGCGGCCCGCGAGGCGTTCGGAATTTCCTGCGAGATCGTCGCACTCGTGGACAACCGATCCTTCGAGCGCCTGCTCCCTGCTCTGGCCGCCTGTGTCGGCGATGACCTTTTTCTGCCGCTGAATCGGGAGGAAGTCGGACTTCGGTGGGAGCGTCATTCCTCCGGTCGCGGGGGCACCCGCGCCCGCCGCGGTGGACTGCACGAAGACATCGTTCTGGAGTTCGCCTCCCGGCCCGATCTTCTGCAAGCGGTGATTTCCGAGGTCGTCGAGGCCTGTGAGCGTCTGGCCTTCTCGGGTCCTCGTGCGACACTGAATCTTCGAGTTGCGCTCGGAGAGGCCCTGGCGAACGCCATCCTGTACGGAAACCGGCAGGATCCCGGGAAGCGTGTTCGGATTCAGGCGGAGCTTCGCCCGGGGGAAGTGGTGGTCACCGTGGCGGATGAGGGAGAGGGGTTCGATCCGTCGCGCGTGGCGGACCCGACCCTGCCCGAGAACCGTGGCCGAAGCCACGGGCGTGGCCTGTTCTTGCTTCGGAGCCTCGCAGACGAAGTCCGGTTCAACGAAGTCGGGAACGCCGTCACCCTGGTGCTCCGTGGTTGAGAGGAAGGTAGAGGTGCCCCTCGGTCCCGTCGAGGCGCAGGGCGGAGACGAGAGCTCCGAAGCTCCGGCCGGGCCCTCGACCGAGCCGAACGTCGTGGGGCCGTCTACCGTCCGGCGCGGCGAGCGGATCCGGGCGTTTCTGACGGCGTTCGAACGTCTGACGGGCACTCGCGTCCGGATCGCCGTGGATGGCGAGGGGGGGCGGCGCGTCCTGTTCGACGGACGGGTTCGCGA
>JARRPA010000180.1:0-8057 GCA_037383305.1 Gemmatimonadota bacterium
CTGGCGGGGGCCCGAGCGCTGCTCAATCCCATACGCTGGCAGGAACCCTTCGGTCTCGTGGCCATCGAAGCGCTGGTCAGCGGAACTCCCGTTCTCGCCACTCCGTTGGGCGCGATGCCCGAACTGGTGTCGGAAGAGGTCGGAGCACTCTGTTCGGACGAGGCCGAATTCATCCAGGCGCTGTCCCGGATCGAGTCGTGGGAGCCCGAGGCGTGTCGCGCGAGAGTGCTGGATCGGTTCACCCACATCGAGATGGCAGGGGCCTACGTCGATCTGTACCGGCGAGCCGTGTCCGGCGACCTAGCCGATGTCGGCGCCCCGTGCCGCTCAAAGACCGAGTTGTAGCGCCCAGTAGGCCCGTATACCTTCGGCGAATGAACAATGATCTTCCCCCGGTATCCGGCTTCTCGATCGTTCGAAACGCCTCCATCTACGATTATCCCGTGGAAGTCGCACTGGCGTCCGTCCTTCCGCTGGTTGACGAGCTTCATGTGAACGTCGGGCGGAGCGATGACGACACGCTCGACCGCGTGCTCGGCATCGATGATCCGCGGATCCGCGTTCATGAAACCGACTGGGGAGATCCTACCGGACGGAACACGCGCGACCTGGGGGAGGAAACGAACCGGGTCATGGCGGAGTGCAGTCACGACTGGTCGATCTACATCCAGGCGGACGAGGTGCTGCACGAGGAGGACCTTCCGGCGATACGTCGAGCGCTCGCCCGGGCCGTGCCCGACCCCCGGGTGGAAGGTCTCGCGTTCGACTACCTGCATTTCTACGGGTCGCCTGAATGGCACCTGAGGGGCCGCGCCGCGTTTCGAGCGGAGGTGCGCATGATCCGTCGCAGCTCCGGCGCTCGGGCTTTCGGTGGCGCACAGGGATTCCGGATCGGAGACCGCCTGCCGCGTGTGCTCGACTCGGGTGGACGCATCTTCCACTACGGCTACGTCAAGAGCGAGAAAGCGCTGACGGAAAAGCTGGAGATGGGCGCGATCTGGAGGGGAGAGGATCCCGACGAGGTCGGAGAATGGGAGTTCACCCGCCCCGTGGGTCTCGTCCGGTTCACGGGGACTCATCCGGCCGTCGCCCTTCCCTGGATCTCGGGCAGGACCTGGCCCTTCGACCCGCGCTCGGCCACGCCGGAGCCTCTGTCCTTTCGGTCGATCCGATATCGCGGGTCCGACCTCGTCGAGAAAGTCACCGGCTGGCGTCCCTTCGAGCACCGTACCTTCGAATTGCTCGACGGATGACGACCCGGCCGGCAGGAGCGGTCGGCACTCCGAGGCTCTCGGTTGCGATCATGACCCGGGACGAGGAAGCCCGAATCGAACGCGCGCTCGATTCGGTGGCCTGGGCCGATGAGGTGATCGTGCTGGACTCGGGAAGCGAGGACCGGACATGCGAGATCGCCCGCGCCTCGGGTGCCGTCGTCCGGCAGGAGCCCTGGCGCGGATTCGGGGCCCAGCGCGCCCGCTCCATCGAGCTCTGCCGCGGCGTCTGGGTACTCGCTCTCGATGCGGACGAGGCCGTGAGTCCCCGCCTGGCAGAATCCATCCGCACAGTCGTGCAGTCCGACGCCACGCGGGAGCACGGTTTCGAGTTCGACCGTCACTCGTACTATCTGGGGACCTGGTTCGGCCGACGGGGCTGGAAGAGGGACCGGGTGCTGCGACTGGTGCGCCGGGATCAGGTAGTTCCGGTGACGAATCGAATCCACGAGCGTCTCGAGGTGCCGGGGCCGGTCGGGCGACTGAAAGGCCCCCTGTATCACTGGCCGTATCGGGATCTTGCGCACCACATGGAGAAGATGGCGGCCTACTCCGAGCTGAAGGCCCGGCAGCTGCAGGAATCCGGTCGACGGGCTGGACGTGCGTCCGCCGTGTCGCGCTCCGTCTGGCGCTTTCTGAGCGGGTAACTGCTCCAGGGAGGATTCCTGTATGGATGGTCCGGGCTCGTGTACGACCTGCTCGGTGCGCACGGAACTCTGCTCGCCTATCTGAAGCTCGCCGAGTTCGGGGAGGAGGGTGAGCGACGGGAATCGAACCCGCGACCTCCAGGGCCACAACCTGGCGCTCTAACCGACTGAGCTACGCCCACCGAGAATCGACGCGGGGAATGTAGTCGGCCGGCCGGCATCGGCAAGGCCGCCGTGTCGCATCCCCTCCATTGCTTGTACCTTGCCGGCCTTCGGAAAGAGCCCGCCACGATCTGCGTGCCGAGCCCTGCAACCAGCCACTCTCCGGACGCACAATGTCGAAGCTCGCCATCGGAATCGTCGGACTGCCGAACGTCGGCAAGTCCACATTGTTTCAGGCACTCACGGCCGTCGCAGTCCCGGCGGAGAACTACCCGTTCTGCACGATCGACCCGAACGTGGGCGTAGTGGAGGTTCCGGATCCCCGTCTCGCGCGCTTGACGGAGATCGTCAACCCGCCGCGATCGGTGGCGAACGTCGTAGAGTTCGTCGACATCGCCGGCCTCGTCGCCGGAGCATCGAAGGGCGAGGGGCTCGGGAACAAGTTCCTTCAGCACATCCGGGAAGTCGATGCGATCGCACACGTCGTCCGCTGTTTCGACGATCCCTCCGTCGTCGCCACCGGCCACCTCGAGGATCCCGATCAGGACCGCGCGACCATCGAACTGGAGCTGGAGCTGGCCGACCTGGAGACGGTACTCCGAGCTCTGGACAAGGCCGAGCGCCGTGAACGAAGCGGCGACAAGGAAGCGGCGGCCGTTGCCCGTGCACTGCGCAAAGTGCGGGACGCCCTCGACTCGGGCATACCCGCCCGTCGAGCCGGACTGACGGAAGAAGAGCGCAGGCTCGTCAAGTCGCTCGGCCTTCTGACGCTGAAGCCCATGCTCTACGTGGCGAACATCGACGAGGAAGAGCTCGCCGCGGGTTGTCCGCATGCGGCGAAGCTCAGAGAGGTCGTCGGCAGTGTCGATCCCGACGGGGAGGTCGTGGAAGTCTGCGCCCACCTCGAGTCCGAGCTCCTGGCCCTGGATCCCGAGGACCGACTGGAGTTTCTCGCGGCGCACGGCCTCAGCGAGAGCGGTCTGGCCGGCCTGATACGGACGGGATTCCGGATGCTGGGCCTGCAGACCTTCTTCACGATCGGAGACAACGAAGTCCGGGCCTGGACGGTTCCGGTGGGGGCGAAGGCCCCGGAGGCGGCCGGGAGGATCCACTCCGACTTTCAGCGCGGTTTCATTCGGGCGGAAACGATCTCCTACGACGACTTCGTCGAGGCGGGCTCGATGAAGCGAGCCCGGGAGACGGGGAAGATGCGGCTCGAAGGCAAGGACTACGTTGTACGGGACGGTGACATCCTTCTATTCAGGGCCGCAAACTGAAGAATCGAAACCCCGACGGCCCCGCAGCCGTACTACCCGAAGGAAGCGGAGCGCGAGAGCAGGACGATCGCCACTTCACGAGTTCCGCCGGTCTGCACGAGGATGCGATGCAAGGTGACGACGGCAAGTACCGGGAAGGCCTGGGTTACGCCCTCTGGGCGCTCTGGATCGCGGGCCTCGGTGGCATTCACAGGATCTACCTCGGGAAGTACGGAACCGGCATCCTGTACCTTCTGACCTTCGGCCTGTTCGGGATCGGCCAGATCATCGACCTCTTCCGCATGAAGACGCTGGTCCGCGACGCGAACATTCGTGAGGGATACCTTCCGCACCCCCGCATGATGAATCTGCTGCAGCAGCCGGCCTAACGCAGGGCGTCGCGGATACCGGCGCGACCTTCGAGGAAGTCGAGGCCGAGTTGATCGACCTCGTGGGAACCGGCTACGTGGACATCGACAACGCCCCGGGGACGGGGGTCATCGTCTACCGGTTCACCGAACTGAGCTGACGACCGCCGGCGCGCCCCGCGACCGGGGCGATCCCGGACGCGAGGCGAAGCGGCTTCCGCTCAAATCAATCCGGGGCCCTGAGAAGACCGTCGATGTAGTGCGCTACGGCGTCGATATCCCTATACTTCAGCCCCACGAGTCCCCAGGACGGCATCTCGCTCTCGTGACCGACGTATATCGAGCGCCGGATCCCCGCGAGGTCTCCCGCCTTCTCCCAGTCGGGCGCGACCAGATTCGGCATGTCGAGACTCGCCGCCACGGCCGTTTCCCCCTGACCCATTCCATCCGAACCATGGCAGGTCGCGCAGCTGAAGGACCAGACCACGCCTCCCCGCTCCCACATCTCGTTCTCGCTGGCCCATTGAATCGTGTCAAACGCCGCGGCATCGTAAGCGGCCGCCGCTTGCGCTACCGAATCGGCCCGGGCCGCACGCCTCGCCGCGTCGGCTTCCGCGCGCTGTTCTTCCGCGCTGGGTCCTCCGCAGGACGCCAGTGCCAGGACCGCGACCGCTGCCGCGACTGCCGGTACACGCATTTCTCCCCCTCGCTCGGGTCCGGACGTAGAAGGCTGATGCTCAAAGCTGCGAACGGACGTGCGCAGCGGCAAGACCCTGATAGTTCTGTACATCCGCCCGGTGTTGTCCGATTGACCGGGGCCTGACACGCGGGCTGCCCCGGAGCCGTCGGGTTGACGAAGTCGCCACGATCTCTTTCCTTTCGACGAGTCCGGGTTGCAACTGAAATTCGGCGGCCGCGTCGCGTTCGAGAGGCACTCCCGGTTGCATTTCACCGGCCCCGAGGCCGTGGAGGAGCTGGCGTGAGACGCATCATTTCATTCCTGCGCTGGGTTCTGGCGCTCCCCGCCGGCCTGCTGGCCGGAGCGATCGTCTGGTTCAGCACGAGCGTGCTGCTCGACGCTTTCGGCGTGGAGTTTCCGAACTGGCTGTTCTTCCTCGTGATGGCCTATGCGTGGATGGCGACGGGCTTCGTGTTCGCGGGGACCGCGACGAAGCTGGCGCCCGGAGCGCGGACCCGCGTTGCGCAGCTGATGATCGCGATCGCCCTCGCGGGAGCTCTGCTGTTAGTGCTGAGGGGGGAGTACGGAGTCGCGGCCAGTGTCGTATTCGGGCTCTCTCTTCTGGCCGGGGCCGTCGGCTACGCCCTGCGGCTGCGCGGATTCACGGAGCCGATCAACGCGGGCACCTGAACGCTCCCCTATTGATCCTCCACTGCTCTCTGACCGGGGCTCGTTGCGTCAGAGAGTCGGACCGAAGAACACGGCATTCCAGATCAGGCGAGATCCTCCCTTCCAGTAGCCGCGAAAGGCGGGATACGCGTGAATCGCGATCACGCGGCCCCGTCCGATCCTCCCGACGGAGATGGCCGAGGCACCCGACACCTGGCCGACGCGGGCGTCGGACAACCAGCCGCTCAGGCGAGGCTGCTCCGCGAACGTGGCGACCCCGCCCCGGTCGGGCGGAGAGAAGAACTGGCCGGAGCTGACGAACAGGGGCAACCGCTCTCCGATGCCGAAAGCCAGTGGATGGCTGGCGTCCAGGCGCACGTCCAGAATCGTGCCCGCGATGGAGTGAGCCCCCCGGGCGGCCCCGAGATCCGCCCAACGGGTGCCCGCGACCAGCGAGTCCACGTCGAACGGTCTCTCTTCCCGCTCGAGGAGACCCGTCCCCACCGCCCAGCCCGTCGACGTCCCCAGGACGATCAACGTGCCTCCGTTCTCGATCCATTCTCTCAGCGGATCGCCCCCGGTGTCGCCGGCGGATCCGCCCGCGACGATGATCACGTCGTACCTCTCCAAGTCCATATCGCTCAGATCTGCGACGTCGAGCAGTGAAACAGGCAGTCCCGTCTCGACATCGAGCAGGTGCCAGACCTCTCCGGCCCGGGTCGAGGAGAGCCGTCCCCCCGTGAGCAGAGCCACCTTGCGCTCGAGAATCGGTCGGCTCGACGGCCCGCCGAGATCGGGGCCGGCGGGAGTGGACGCCGAGCCGAGCGGCACCGGAGACGATCCGTTTTCCGCTCGAATGCCCTCCAGGATCGGCTGCAGCTCGGTGTGCGATACGAGTTGCCGATTCCGCCTCGGGGCCAGGATGAGCGTGCCCGGTGGATATTCGACTTCTCCCTCCCCCGTCTCGATCGAGAACGGGCGAGTGATCACTCTCGCCGCGAGTCCCGCGTCCAGCCAGTGAACCAGAGATCGGACGCCCGCTTCGCTTCCCCATGGCAGGAGCCACCCGACCTTCGACGGACCCGTAGGTTCGGTCGCAGTCTCCGAGCCTGGCTGAAAAGAGTTGCCGGTCATCCGGGCTGCCGACCCCGAGATCGGAAACGCAG
Source organism: Gemmatimonadota bacterium (assembly GCA_037383305.1). Classification (GTDB taxonomy): domain Bacteria; phylum Gemmatimonadota; class Gemmatimonadetes; order Palauibacterales; family Palauibacteraceae; genus Carthagonibacter. The sequence continues at coordinate 6,219 of JARRPA010000180.1, forward strand.
GGACGTCGTAGGCCAGAGGAAGGGTCCACGCGGACACATCGTAGAAGATGGAATCGCGAAACGAGGTCACTCGCTCCATGAAGGATTCGAGCAGACGGCCCTGCGGTTGACGCACGGGGATGACAAAGGCCTCACCGGGCGCGAATCGCCTTCCTCCGGCCTCGACCGTACTGGCATTCTCGAAGACTCGGACGTCGTGCAGCGTGAGCAGTCGCACCAGATCCTCGGCACGTCCGGCGGTGCCGTTCCTCCCTGCGAGCCACGCGTCGTGGTCGAGGTCCTCCGCCCAGTCGTCCACCGAGGCGTAGAAGTCGCGCTGGTGCCGCAGCAGGTCGCCTCGCATCTCGCGCCCGGCTTCGAGCGACGAGAGCGTAGCGATGAACTGATTTCGAATGGTCCGGGCGTAGTGCAGGTCTCCCGTCGCAGTCTCCGACTCCAGCGCCCGTGACGAGGCCTGTTCGAACAGGATGCCAACGGCGCCATTGATGTCCGGGTACGTCGAGCCCTTGCCGTAGAAGAAGTCGTCGAAGGACTCTCCGCTGAAATATGGTTGTCCCACACGATCGAAGGCTCGAGCGTGATATCGCGCGATCCGCTCCGTCAGCGTCTGGTTCTCCCGGGGGGTGTTCGGGTTGGTGCGGCTCGCCACGCCGGGCTGAAAGAAGAAGGTCGCGTCGCCTCCCATCTCGTGAAAATCGAATAGAAGCTGTGGCCGCCACCGTGAGAACAACTCGAGGCGTCCCCGCGACTCCGGCTGCGTCACGGGAAGCCAGTCGCGGTTCAGGTCGAACCAGTAGTGATTGGTCCGTCCGCCGGGCCAAGGTTCGTTGTGTTCGAGGTCCTGCGGATCGGTAGTCGGGACCTTTCCCCGATTGCGATTCACCCAGTCCACGAATCGATCCCGTCCGTCGGGGTTGAGTGTCGGATCTACGATGACCACTACGTCGGAGAGCAGTTCTTCCACCGCGGGACCGCGACCCGCCGCCAGATGATAGAGCGCCAGGAGCGACGCTTCCGAGCCGCTGGCTTCGTTTCCATGAACACTGTATGCGAGGTAGACGACGGCGGGCATCATCCCCATCTCTCGATCCGAAACGGCCCCGGCTGAATGGAACAGCCGCAGGTTGGCTTCTCGGATCTCCTCCAGGCGCGCGAGGTTCTGTGGAGCGGTGACGATGGCATGCACGAGGGGCCGGCCTTCGTGCGTGACTCCGTGCCGCTCCAGCCGCACCCGGTCGCTGCGGGCGTCGACGGCCTCGAAATACCGCACGAGCTCCTCGGGCCTCGTGTGACGCGACCCGATCCGGAATCCCAGTACGTCCTCGGGCTTCGGGATCGTCTCGTCGTATCCGGTGACTCCCGCGACGGTAAACGATTCGCTCAGCGGAATCTCCTGCGCGGCGCTGCGGGAGGACGGCAGGAGGGAGACGGCAGCGAGAGCGAGGAGAGTCTCCGCTTTGAGGGTAACGCGGGTCGAAGAGAAGAGGTGGGTCCACCCGGCGGTCGGACCGAGGCATCGAAAAGCCAAGTTCGAATCTCCAGGATTTCCGGGAATGGGTCGCCGAACGGGAGACTATGGAGCGAAGGGCCGCGGGAACAGTCCGAGTGGTGCGGGTTGTCTCAGGCGCCCGCGCGAACGCTCTCGACGAGCGCCGTCGTCTCGGGCGATGGCCGGGCCGCATATTCTTCCTCCATCCGGCGCGCGAAGTGGTCGAATGCCCTGAGGGCGCCGGCCCGGTCGCCGAGCCGGTCCAATTGCCGGATCAGCCGCTGGAGGGCGGCTTCGTCGAAAGGCGTGTATTCCGCGGCGCGCCGGGCCCACGCACCCGCTTCGGCGCC
>JARRPA010000181.1:0-13178 GCA_037383305.1 Gemmatimonadota bacterium
CTCGACACAGGGCGCAAGATTCACCGCTCCGTTGAACCACCCGAGCCTTCGGTCGTACTTTGGCATGGTTCGCCCGTGACCTCGCAACGCCTTGCTCGAGATCGGTGGATTCATGCCCGCTGAACTCCGTGTACGAGTCGCCAGAATCGGCCGAACCGGCCGCGGATTGCTCGCGATCGCCGCCGCCGTTCTCGTCGTCGCACCGGCGCTGACGGCTCAGGAAGCCGCCCTCGCGTGCGACCCCGATGACGGGGCCATCACGCTGCCGGAGGGCTTCTGCGCGCTCGTCGTGGCCGACGGACTGGGCCGGATCCGGCACTTCGCAATCCAGCCGGACGGCGACATCTACCTCGCGATCCGTGGACGCAGCGGACAGACTGGAGGCGTCCTCGCGCTGCGGGACACCACGGGAGACGGCCGGGCGGACGTGCAGCTGCGGATTACGGAAGACTCTGGCGGGACTGGACTCCTGCTGGCAGGTGACACCCTGCTGTATGGACGCGACGACGCCATTTTGAGATTTCGACTCGATCCGGTCGGCCTCGGAGCGATCGGAGCACCCGACACGCTGGTTGCCGGGCTGCCTTCCGGCGGGGGTCACGCCGCGAAATCGCTCGCGTTCGCACCCGGCGGAGACCTGTTCGTCAACATCGGGTCCGGATCCAACGCCTGCCAGGAAGAGAACCGGGCGCGCGAATCACCCGGACGCGATCCGTGCCCTGAGCTCCGCGTGCGGGCGGGCATCTGGCGCTTCTCCCGGGTGCGGAGTTGTCAGAAGCCGGACGACGGGCGGCGCTGGGCAAGCGGTCTTCGCAATACGGTGGCCCTCGCGATACGACCGGACGACGGCGGACTCTACGGCGTCGTCCACGGGCGCGATCAGCTTCACGATTTGTGGCCCGATCGGTACTCGGAGCGACAGAGTGCCGAGAAGCCATCGGAGCAATTCGTGCACATCGTGCAAGGAGGTCGATATTCCTGGCCCGAATGCTACCACGACCCGGAAGCGCATCGGCTCGTCCTCGCGCCGGAATATGGTGGCGACGGAGAGATCTCCGGACCTTGCGCGACACGAAATCAACCGATTGCCGCCTACCCCGCCCATTGGGCCCCCAACGCCTTGCTCTTCTACGATGGACGGATGTTTCCGTCTCGGTACCGGGGAGGAGCGTTCATCGCGTTTCACGGTTCATGGAACCGGAGCCCGCTGCCCCAGGGCGGATACAACGTGGTCTTTCAGCCGTTCGACGAAGAGGGACCGCACGGGGACTGGGAGATCTTCGCCGACGGGTTCGCCGGTGACGATCGGTCGCCGCGTGGCGCGCGTCATCGTCCGTCGGGCCTGGCGATCGGTCCGGACGGTTCGCTCTTCGTCGCGGACGACGCCGGAGGGCGGGTATGGCGGATCCTTTACCGGCCCTGAATGATCGGATTCGGAGCCGATTGCAGCTACCGCGGGGCGGGAGGTGATGTGAAGTTCGGGACCGATGCCCGGCAATCGGTCCGGGAGCTCGCGAGGAAGACTCGTCGCTTCGGGCGCGAGAGAGCGCCACTTCGGTTCGCGGCGATGGTGGAGGCGATCGCGGCGACGCGTGGAAGGGCGGGCGACAGATCGGTTCCCGCGGAATGAGACAGGTCCAGGGATTCACGGGCAACCCTCTCGACAGGGCCGCTGCTCAGCGCCGAGACCCCGATTGGGTTCGTGAGCGGCAGGGGGACGCGGAGTCCCGATTCCTGTTCTTCCACGGGTTGCGACCGCTGCTGCGAGCAGAGGGCGACGAACTCCGCATCGCCTGGCGATCAGCGCCCGAACACCCGGGGGAAGCCGTGCTGCTCGGGACCGATGCGACCGGCCGTGCGCATTTCGCCGTCGAAACTTCAGACGAGGCCGAGGTGCCCGGGCCGTTCGGATCCCGGTTCCTCGAGACGAGGGCCGCGGCCGCATCACTGCCCGAGGAGGAATCGGCGATCGTGGCGCAGGCGCGCTCCCTCCTTTCGTGGCATCGGAACCACCCGATCTGCCCGCGCTGCGGTGGAGCGACGGAGCCGGTCGAAGCCGGCTACTCCCGGCGCTGCACGCGGGCCGAATGCGCCGCTGCGCATTTTCCGCGAACCGACCCGGTCGTGATCATGATGGTCGTTCGCGGAGATCGAGCCCTGTTCGGTCGGTCGGTGCGGACGCCTCCCTTCCCCGACGGACTCTTCTCATGTCTGGCCGGTTACGTGGAGCCGGGCGAGTCGGTCGAGGAGGCCGTGAGGCGCGAGGTGCGCGAGGAGGCGGGCATCGAGACGGGGAGAGTCGTATACCATTCGTCGCAGCCCTGGCCGTTTCCCTCGAGCCTCATGCTCGGCTGCTTCGCCGAGGCGCTGTCGGAGTCGGTTCGCATCGATCCCGCCGAAGTCGAGGAAGTCCGCTGGTTCGAGCGGAACGAGGTGGAGAGCGCGCTGGCCCGTTGGCCTCAGGGCACGGGCATCCGGTTGCCCTCTCCGATCACGGCGGCGCACCGGCTGGTGCGGGCGTGGCTCGATAGAGAGCCGGGCACGCGACTCGGGCGCGGAGCGGCGCGGTGAAGGGTGCCATCGTCGCGCCCCGTCTCGCCACTCCGGCGGCAGCCGGTGACCTGAGGGCGCTTCCGGCCGAGATCCTGGAGCAGACCTGCAAGCGCGTGGGTATTGCGAGCTTGGCCTTCGCGGCGATCTGGGCCTGGGTGCTCGTGATGAATACCGTCGTGTGGCGACTGACGGGCCCGGAAGGCGCCACTCTGCCGGGTGAGGCCACCGGTCGGGCGAATCTGATCATCGTTTCGGGGATCGGGCTGTCCCTGGTCATGGTGTTCGTCGCGAACGCTCTGCACCACCGGCCTGCGCTGTTGATCGATATCGGTCTCGGCTACGAGATCACCAATGCGCTTCTGATCGCGGCCTTCAACTGGCTGGTGATCCCGCCCGAGTGGTATCCTTCGGCTGGCATCAGCTTCATCTGCATCGTCATTCTGTTCTACCCGACGATCGCTCCAGCGGGCCCGTATCGGACTCTCGCGGCTGCTTTCCTGGCCGCTTCGATGGATCCCCTTGTGTTCCAGCTTTCGCTGGCGCAGGGCAACATCTACGACTTCCGTACCTATGATCTGCTGTGGGCATTCGGGCCGAATTACGTCTGTGCGTTGCTCGCGATCGTTCCTGCGACGGTGATCCGGGGCCTGGGCAGGCGGGTGTCACGCGAGCGCGAGCTCGGTGCGTACCGGATCGGCGAGAGGATCGGCCAGGGTGGGATGGGAGACGTCTACCGTGCCACCCACCGAATGCTCGCCCGACCCGCAGCGATCAAGTTGATCCGTCCGGGGGCGCTAGGATCCGAGGACCCTGACCGCGCCAGCGTCATTGTCGAGAGATTTCGGCGCGAGGCCCGGGCGGCAGCGAATCTCAGGTCTCCCCATACGATCGAGCTGTACGACTTCGGAACCGCGGATGATGGCGCCTTCTACTACGTGATGGAACTGCTCGACGGCCTGGACCTCGACCGACTCGTGCAGCGGTTCGGACCGCTCGGGGCGGATCGGACCGTTCACCTGCTCCAGCAGATCTGCCTGTCGCTCGGCGAAGCGCACGACCGGGGACTCGTGCACCGGGATATCAAGCCGTCGAACCTCGTCGCATGTCGCATGGGCCTGGTGGTGGACTTCATGAAAGTCCTCGACTTCGGACTCGTGAAGGCGTCGTCGGACTCGGCGCGGGAGAATCCGGGACTGACCTCGCCGGACGTCACGACCGGGACTCCGACCTTCATGCGTGGCGTTCTGGATGTTGACCGGCCGGAACGTGTTCGAGGGACCGACTCCGATCGCGATTCTCACGCAGCACGCCCGGGATGCCGCACCGGCGCCATCCAGCCTCAGCGAGACCGCGATCCCCCCGGAGCTGGATCGCATCGTTCTGGAGTGCCTGGCGAAAGAACCGGACGGGCGGCCCGCCTCCGCGCTCGATCTCTTCCGACTGCTCGAAGGAGTGCCGGTACGGCCCTGGACGCCGGAGCGTGCACAGCAATGGTGGGACCTGCACATCCCCGAACCCGGGAGCCCGGGACGGGCGACGCCGGGCGAGTCGATCCTCGCTCCCGAGGACACAACCACCCTTCTGCAGCGGGAGTAGACCGGGCCGCGGGCAGAGGTGAAACGGACCCTCGCGGCAGCGTCCGTAGCGATCGACCTCGTGAAGAGACTGGCCCCCCAGGACTCGAACCTGGATTACCGGCTCCAAAGGCCGGGGTCTTGCCGTTAGACGAGGGGCCAGGGAAGGCGTAACCGGCACGATCGCCGGCGCAGCCCGCTGCGAAGTTGGCCGCGCGAATGGGGAGCGTCAACCGGCGGGCGGTCCCAGCGTGGAGGTGCGGATCAGGCGTGCGCCCACCGTCGGCTGCAGAGCGCGCTCGGCCCGGTCACGGCACTCTTCGCTCTCGAAGATCCCGGCGACGCACGCTCCGCTGCCGCACAGCAGGGCGATCCTCGCCCCCGCATCGGAAAGGGCATCGCGGAGAATCGCGAGCTCCGGGTGCCGGCGGAACACCGGCCCCTCCAGATCGTTACGGGCGAGGCCTCCGAGCACATCCCAGTCGGTCAGCGCGGCCGGCTCGGGAATCAGGATCGCTTCCGGCAGCGCTCCGACCGAGTCGGAGGGCGGCCCGGAGCCCGCGCGGTCGCGGGCCAGCCAGGCGTACGAATCCGCGGCACGGATGCCGAAGGGAGGTCGGGCGATCAGCACTGGCCGACTCGGTGGAGCCGCCAGCGGCATCAGCCGTCGTCCCCGCTCCCATCCGAGGGCCAGTCCTCCGCGGCACAGCCCGTACGGAACGTCCGTCCCCAGCGCGCCCGCGAGACCGATCAGGCGGTCCGGATCCGGATCGCGTTCCAGCAGTTCGGTCAGCGCGACAAGGACCGCCGCGGCGTCCATGCTGCCGCCGCCGAGGCCGGCCGAGACGGGAATCCGCTTCTCGAGACGAATGACGACGGCCGGTGACAGATCGAGCTCCCGGTACAGGAGTTCCGCGGCCTGCCAGCAGAGGTTCTCCGGACCTTCCGGCACCCCGTTCTCTCCGTCCACGACGACTCGGATTCCGGGGGGGCCGCGCTCGACACTGACGAGATCGGCGAGCGCCAGGCCGATCATCAGCGTCTCCACGGCGTGGTAGCCACTCTCTTCCCGCCCCAGCACGCGAAGGCGGAGGTTCAGCTTCGCCCGCGCCTCACGGCGGACGGTCACGCAGATTCCTCCGACCCGATCGCCGCTTCGGCCTTCTCCTCGGCGCGGCCCACATCCGACCAGGAGAGCCCCAGACGCTGCAGATACCAGATTCCGATCAGGGTCACGGGGATGAAGGTCAGAATGTGATAGCTGGTGGCGAAGCTGACCACGCGCGCCGCGGTGACATTCCAGGGACCGAGACCCACGCGGGCGGCGGCCTCGAACACTCCGAAGAACCCGGGGCTGGATGGAGCCGCGACCGCGAAGGCGATGACCGCCTGGAGGAAGTGCGCCCCCAGGATTCCCGGCCCGCCGATTTCGAACGCTTCGAGTCCGGCCCAGATCGAAAGCGAGAGATCGATCCAGACGATGAAACTCCAGAACATCGCCCGGAGGAACACCGTCGGAGACGCGAGTGCCCCGAGACCGGTCACGAAGGCAGCGGCGGCCCGGCTGGCGCGTTCACCAAAGCGATCGGGAAGCCAGCGGACGACCGACGCGTCGAAGAGGCGAGAGGTCGCGGCGGGATTTCGGGCGGCCAGCCACAGCAGTCCGAGCCCGATCCCGAAAGCGAGAGCTCCGACGTTGGCGGTGCGGCGGACCAGGTGGCGAAGAGGAAGATCGCCAGTACCACACCGTCCAGGATCCGTTCGAGGATCAGGGAGGCGATGGATGCGCTCAGCGGGACGGGTTCAGTCCGGGTGAGCGCGAACGCCCGTGTGAATTCGCCCAGCCGGGCCGGGAGGATGTTGTTCACCGCGAAGCCGATGCAGACCGATCCGAAACGGGAATCGAAGCTCGTTCCGTCGTACACCGGCTCGAGCAGCACCCGCCACCGGACAGCACGCAGTACGAAGCTGAGAGTCGCGAGCACGACCGCCAGCAGCAGCCACAGGGGATTCGACTGCTTCAGCTCGTGCCACACCTCCGCGGCAGATACATCCCGGAGCACCCATGCCAGAAGCGCGATCGTGATCGCGACGCCGAACAGCGTCTTCCACCGGTGCTTTCCCATCAAGGCCCTCTGGCCGTCAGCCCGGGAAAGCCCGCTCGCGCGATCCGCACGACGTCAGTCCCCCCGGGCACGCAGCACGATCTCCTTCATGTCTCGCACGGCCCGCTCGAGACCTGTGAACACCGCCCGACTGACGATCGAATGACCGATATTCAGCTCCTCGCACCCGGCGATCCGGGCGACCGGCGCGACGTTCTCGTAGGTGAGACCGTGCCCCGCGTGAACCGAGAGTCCCAGGCCGACGGCCAGATCGACGGTGGCGGCGAGACGCTTCAGGGCGTTCCGGCGGTCGGCGGGACCCGGTGCATTGGCATACTCGCCCGTGTGCAGCTCGACGGCATCAGAACCGATATCGGTCGCCGCCCGCACCGCGCTCGGGTCGGGATCGACGAAGAGAGAGGTGCGAATGCCCTCCGACCGCAGGCGGGACACGGCATCGGCGGTGCGAGTCACGCCTTCACCGGTCAGGACCAGCCCCCCCTCGGTCGTGATCTCTTCCCGACGCTCCGGCACGAGGGTCACGGCCGCGGGACGCCAGCCGACCGCCAGCTCCACCATCGAGTCCGCGGCCGCGATCTCGAGATTCACGCCGGTCCGGACCGTGCGCATGAGGAGGTCGACGTCACGGTCCTGGATATGACGTCGATCCTCCCGCAGGTGCACGGTGATTCCATCGGCGCCACCGAGTTCGGCGAGCACCGCCGCGCGCACGGGATCGGGTTCGTCCGTACGCCGTGCCTGCCGGATGGTGGCGACGTGATCGATGTTGATGTACAGCCTCATGGACGGCTCCCGCTCGAGGTATCGGGTTCCCGGCGCCGGCTCGATCTTACCCGTCGATCAACTGTCCGGCGAGATCTTCGGCGCCGGGTCGATGTGCCGGACGCCGATCTCCGGCTGTCCTTCCCAGGCCCCGATCAGGGCCCGGGGTGCCCGCACGAGGACCCGGACCCGCGCGTCGCTGTCCGTGCGGCTCAGAACTTCAGCTTCGCGGTAGGCCCGGGCGAGTGTTCGTCCGTCGGTGACCGGGATCTCGAGCTCGACGGTGGGGTTCTCGGCACGAATTCGGGCGCGAAGCGCCGATCGCAGCGCCTCCATGCCCTCTTTTTCCCTGACGGAGCTGAGCACGTGCGGACCGAACAGGCCGGCGGCTCTGACACGCAGCGCCTCCTCCTCCCGATGCGTCAGCTGATCGACCTTATTGAAGGTGAGCACCGTCGGGTGACCGGCCGCGCCGATCTCGTGGAGCACCTCCTCCACCGCCTCCACCTGATGATCCCAGGACGGACTCGACGCATCGATGACGTGAAGCAGCAGATCGGCTTCGGCGACCTCTTCGAGGGTAGCCTGGAACGACGCGACCAGGCCGTGCGGCAATTTCCGGATGAAGCCGACCGTGTCGGTCACGAGAGCCCGGTAGCCGTCCCCCAGGTCGACCGCGCGGGTCGCAGAGTCGAGCGTCGCGAAGAGGCGATCTTCTACGAACAGTTCGCTACCGGACAGCGCCTTCAGGATCGAGGATTTCCCCGCGTTCGTGTATCCGACCAGCGCGACGCGGAACTCCTCGCTGCGACCCTTCCTGCGTGTCCCGCGTGCGCGCGAGATATGTCCGAGCTCCCTGCGCAGCCGCGAGATCCTGCGGTCGATCATCCGGCGATCGGTTTCCAGCTGCGTCTCGCCCGGACCCCGTGTCCCGATGCCGCCTTGAGTCCGAGACAGGTGGGTCCACATCCGCTTCAGCCGCGGCCGCATGTACTCCAGCTGAGCGAGCTCGACCTGGAAGCGGGCCTCCGCCGTGCGCGCTCGGAGGGCGAAGATGTCGAGGATCAACTCGGTCCGGTCCATTACCCGGAGTCCCAGCTTCTTCTCCAGAGCCGCGCCCTGCGCCGGCGTAAGGTCCTCGTCGAACACGACGAGGGAGGCCGGGAGATCCTCCGTCAAACGCTTCAGCTGCTCGGCCTTTCCGCGCCCGATGTACAGAGCGGGGTGCGGGGAGGCGAGGCGCTGTACGAGAGTCCCCACGACCTCGGCTCCGGCCGTGTCGGCAAGTCGTGCCAGTTCCTCGAGATGCTCGTCCACGAGCCGCTCGGGCTCGTCGAGACGGGGCGCACCGACGAGAATGGCGCGCTCGACCGGAGGTGCGAGTTCGATCGTTCTGGCCGTGGCTCAATCCTCCCCTTCGGCTGCGGCCTGCCGTGCGGAACGGATCGCGTCGATCCTGTCCGCGATCCGCTTCTCGACGCCTGCGTCACCGGGCCGATAGAATCGACGCCCGCGCAAGGCATCGGGCAGGTACTCCTGCGGCGCGATGGCGGCATCCCAGTCGTGATCGTATTTGTAGCCGGCTCCGTAGCCTAGCTCCTTCATCAGTCCGGTGGGTGCGTTTCGAATGTGCATGGGAACCGGCTCGGCCGGCGTATCACGCGCGGCCTGTGACGCCCGCCCATACGCCTCGTACACTCGATTCGACTTGGGAGTGACGGCCAGGTAGATGCACGCCTCCGCCAGTGCCAGATCTCCTTCGGGCGATCCGAGCATGTGGTAGGCGTCGCGCGCCGCCATCGCGATGCGAAGCGCCGACGGGTCGGCGAGATCCGTATCATTCGGCGAGCGATGTACATCGGATCCTCGCCGCCCTCCAGCATGCGGGCCAACCAGTACAGGGCACCGTCGGGGTCCGAACCGCGGACCGCCTTGTGCAGCGCCGAGATGAGGTTGTAGTGCTCCTCCCCCGACTTGTCGTACCGGGCGAACCGTCTCTGCAGGCCCCGCTCGACCTCCTCCCGGCCGATCCGACCGCCGGGCCCGGCCAGCTCGGCTGCGGTCTCGAGCGCGTTGAGCGCACGGCGGGCATCGCCATCGGCTGCTTCGGCCAGGAGCCGCAGGGCCTCCGGGTCGGCTTCGAGCTTCCGGTCGCCCAGCCCCCTGTCCCGGTCCGCGAGGGCCCGCACCAGCAGGCTCTCGATGGCCGGCGGTTCGAGCGGGTCGAGCACGAACACGCGCGTCCGGCTGAGCAGGGGTCCGACCACCTCGAACGACGGGTTCTCCGTCGTCGCACCCACGAGCGTGATCGTACCCGCCTCCACGTGAGGAAGGAAGGCGTCCTGCTGGGCCCGGTTGAACCGGTGAATTTCGTCCACGAACAGGATCGTGTCCTGTCCGCCGGCTCTCTTCCGTTCCGCGGCCTGCGCGATCAACTCGCGGACCCGGGGGATACCCTGCGTCACGGCGCTGAACGGTTCGAATCGAGCCCCCGTGCGTCCGGCCAGGATCGCGGCGATGGTGGTCTTTCCGCAGCCGGGCGGCCCCCAGAGGATGAGGCTCGGGACGCGATCGAGCTCGATCAGCTCTCGAAGGGCACCGTCCGGACCGACCAGCTTCTCCTGTCCGACGAATTCCTCGAGCGTACGCGGCCGCATCCGCGCGGCGAGCGGCGCCTCCGGATTCGCGGCAAGCTGTTCCTCCGGATCCGGCCGGCCGGCATCGGGATCGAAGAGGCCCGGATTGCCGGTATCGCCGTCAGTCCTCGACATCCAGACCGTCCAATGCCCCGAGTTCGATCAGTTCCCTCGCCTCAGCAAGCAGCGTCTCCCGCTCGTTGCGGGCCGGATCTTCGATCACCTGAGCGTGCAGCTCGTCGAGCATCAGGCCTACCAGCGGCCCGCGCGGGAGGCCGAGTTCGATCATGTCATTCCCGTCTACGGCCAGGTCGGACAGGTCGAGAGGCGCCCCGCCCAGCAACTCATCATGTACACGCCGCCAGACATGAATGAGAGCCCGCTCCGACTCGCGAGCGCCGGAAGCGCGAGCGAGGGCGAAATGAAGGCGGAAAAGATCGCGCGCCTGATCGGGGCCGGCCTCGGAGAGCCTCTCGCGAACCGCCGCGGCGGAGTCGACCGGACTCACGAGCGGGAGGTACCGACTCCACAACGTCTCGGCCCGGCGGGATTCCGACCGGGAGAACTTGAGCCGATCCATGATCTCGGTCACCAACGCCGCCCCCACCGCCGATCCGTGCACCCTGCGCGAGCCAGTGTCCGGCTCCCCGAACTCCTCCCGGGGCAGCGCCAGCAGCAGACGAACGAGCCGCAGGAAGGCACGGGAGCGAGGGATCGCGTCGATCGCGGACAGCGTGCTTTGCCACCGCGGGTCCTCCCGCGCGACGGAGGCCAGTTCCGGAAGCCAGTGGTCCATCGCGCCCGTCTCTGCGTACAGAGCCAGGACTTCGCCGGCCCGCCGGCCTGCGAGACTCTTCATCAGCTCCTCCCGGACCCGCTCCGCGGAGAGGCGGTCGAGACCCGGCACGGCCTTCTCGAGTGCGGCTCGGGTGGCGGAATCGAACGCGAGATCGAAGCGGCCCGCGAACCGGAGCCCCCGGAGCACCCGCAGGTAGTCCTCGGCGAATCGGTCTTCGGGCTCGCCGACGGCCCGCAGCCTTCGCGCCCGGAGATCTTCGGCCCCGCCGTGGGGATCGCGCAGCTCCCGGGTGGCCGGACGCCAGGCCAGGGCATTGATCGTGAAGTCGCGCCGGGACAGGTCTTCCTCGATCGTCTCAGCGAACTCGACCACGGCGTGACGTCCGTCCGTTTCGACATCACGCCGGAAGGTGGTCACTTCGTACATCGTTCCGTCGGGAGCCAGGACACCCACCGTGCCGTGTTCCATGCCCAGTGGAACGGTGCGCCGAAAGAGGCTGCGAACCTGCTCCGGACGGGCACGCGTGGCGATGTCCCAGTCGGCGCGGTCCTCGCCGCTCCACGCGTCGCGGATCGCGCCGCCGACGCCCCATGCCTCGAATCCGGCCGACTCCAGCCGGTGCGCGACCCAGAGGAACCCTTCGGGCGGGTGAAGCTCCGGCCCGCCGGAATCAGCGGTCATATCCGTCCTCTCACCCGCAGAGTACGCTCCCCCCACTCACGTTGAGCACCTCACCGTGGACCGATGCCGCGTTTCCCGCCAGCCCGGACAGGAAGGGACTCAATCCGTTCAATCCTTCCTCTTCGGGTCTGGCCGCCCATCGGCGAAATGCGCATCCACCAGGTCTGCAACCGCGTGCTCGACGCAAAGGTGGACTTCCTGAATGAGCGCCGTATCGGCTGTCGGAACCGAAATCGCCAGGTCGACCAGATCCGCCAGACGACCTCCCCCGAGTCCGAGCAGTCCAACCGTCCCGATGCCCAGGCCCTTCGCCTCCGCCGCAGCCACGAGCAGATTCTCCGACTCGCCGGAGGTGGAATGAAGCACGAGCAGGTCGCCCTCCCGGCCGAACGCGCGCAGCGTTCTCAGAAACGCCCTCTCGTACCCGAAATCATTGGCCGACGCCGTCAGCTGGGCCGAACCCGCCGTGAGCGCGATCGCGGGAAGCGGCGCCCGCTCCCGCTTCAATCGCACCACGTACTCGGTGGCCACGTGCTCCACGGTGGCGGCGCTTCCGCCATTTCCGCACATCAGCAGGCGTCCGTCCCTCTCGAACGTCTCGATGACGAGAGCGGCATAAGAGGCGGCCCATGCCGAGATCTCGTCGGCAGACCGGGTCAACACCTCCGCCAGAGAGGTGAGGTGCTCGCGTGCCGACGCCCGGTATCGCTCGCTCATCGTTCCGTTCCCCGTACCATCCGTCGCAGTCGCTTCACCAGAGAGGAGGAGAGGTCCACCGGCGGAACGGCCGCGCAGGGCTCGCCGGCCAGGATCGCCTTCGGATTGCCCGACATCAGAAGATCCGCGATTCCTTCATGCCCGGCGGTCGCGAGCCGGTCCCAACCCGCTCGAAGCAGGGTCGAACGTCCGTCCCGGCCATGATGGTCGGACGCGAGGCAGTCGGCGTGACCCTCCGCGAGCATCCGGTGCGCGACACGCTCGGGTTCGGGGCCGTGCTCCCCCAGGAGACTCCCCACATTCACGACCAAAAGGACCCCATCCGCGCGCCACCGCTCGATCCAGTCGTACGAGCGTCCGATGCCCGTGTACCGTTCGGGATGAGCGAGCACCGGCCGCCAGCCCTGGCTCGAAACGCTCGCCAGCATCAGATCGGGGTAGGCCGGGAGCACGAGTTGCGGGAACTCGACCAGCATCGAACCGCCGCCCAGCGCGAGTCCCGGATCCGAGAGGTCGGCTTCCGGTTCATCGATTCGTATCTCGAAGGACAGCGTGAGGTTCACGCCGGACACCCGTTTATCCGCCTCCCGCTTCAACTCCTCGTATCGGCGTTCGATCCGATCCCGCCACGAACTCTCGACGTGACTCGCCGACAGGTGTGGCGTCGTGACGACGCGTCGAACGCCGGCCTTCCCGAACTCGTCGAGCCTGCGAATCGCGTCATCCGTGCTGCGGGCGCCGTCGTCTACCCCCGGTACCAGGTGACAATGCAGATCGACGAGTTCTACGGAAGGACTGAGCTCGCTGTTCATTCCGGATGGGCCACGGTCGCTTCGGCCGAGAGCCGGGAGCCGAACTCGCCGCGCGGACCGATCCTCCGACACAGCGCGGCGACGTCGGCATCGAGCGCCGCCGCGGCCTCGAACGCGAAGGTCAGGACCGCATCGGCGGAAAGCAGACGCAACGCGGATTGACGACGGCCCCGGCCTTCCGCCACCTCGGTCAATCCCTTGAGTGCCGCTTCCTTCAGAAGTTCGGCGATCGCCTCCCCGTCCTCTCCCCGGTCAGCTCCAGCTGTGCTTCGCACGAGTGTGAGCACGTCCGTTGCGAGCTCCGGCGGCGCGGTGATCAGCCGGGCCTCCAGCCAGCGAATCGTGGCGTCCAGCGTAGTCATTCGCCGGCCATCGCGGTGCGTACCAGCTCCATCGCGGCATCCAGGGCAGCCTCCACTCTGGCGGCATCCCCGACGCCTCCCTGGGCGAGATGCGGTTTTCCTCCGCCCCCCGAGCCGGTGGCGCGGCTGGCGGCTCTGACGAGATCCCCGGCTTTC
>JARRPA010000182.1:0-7679 GCA_037383305.1 Gemmatimonadota bacterium
GGCGGTCTGCTCTTCATCGCAGGCCTGCTGGGAGAGCTGATCGCGGGACTGCGGTCCGAGGTCGACGATCTGCGCCGCGACGTCCGGCGCTCCGGCCGGCCCTGACCGGGCGCCGACGCGCTCACGGAACCTCCACCAGCGCTTTGCGAGTTCTCCACGTCGTCACCGCATTCCCCCGGAGCCCGGAAGATCCGATCACGCCCTGGCTCGTGGAGCTGATCCGACGACAGCGGGAGCGGGGTCTCGACGCGCGCGTTCTGGCGCCGGCCTACCGCGGCGGTCCGGATCGGGAGGCATTCGCCGGGATTCCCGTTCACCGGTTCCGATACGGCCCGGCATCCTGGGAGACCCTGACGCACGATGAGACCGTGCCCGACAGGATCCGGCACCGGCGCTCGTCGGCGGCCCTCGTGCCTCTCTATCTGGCCGGCGGGATACGAGCGGGCCACGAGGCCGGTCGCTCGGAGCCCGAGGTCGTCCACGTGCACTGGCCCATGCCCCATGCCCTGATCGGTGCCGCGGTCCGAGCGGGATCCGGAGGTCGCACGGCCATGGTCTGCAGCTACTACAGCGTCGAACTGAACTGGGTGAAGCACCGCCTGCCGCGATTGATGCCTTTCCTCGCCTGGACCGCCCGGAGTGCGGACGCCGTAACGGCGATCTCGACCTCCACCGCCGGCGCGGTGCGTCCGCTGACCGATGCCCCCGTGCACGTCGTGCCCTACGGCGCAGCCTTCGAGGACGACGGGGCTCCCGTGCGGCCGGTTGCCCTGCGGGGAGATGGTCCGTTGCGCATTCTCTTCGTCGGGCGCCTGGTGGAGCGGAAGGGCGTGGAGGTGCTCGTTCGGGCCCTGTCGGCCCTGACGTCGGAACCGCACGCCGAGCTGACGGTCATCGGAACGGGCGAACGGGCCGAGCTCATCGAGCGGACCGCCAGGATTCACGGGGTCGCCGATCGGGTCCACATTCTCGGAGCGGTGCCCCGTGACCGGCTGGTGGACAGCTACCTGAATCACGACATCTTCGTTCTTCCGGCCGTCGTGGACGAAAAAGGAGACACGGAGGGTCTGGGCGTCGTACTCCTGGAAGCGCTCCGGTTCGAGCGTCCGGTGATCGCCAGCGGCATCGGTGGCATACCGGACATCGTCGAGCACGGTCGCTCGGGCGCGCTGGTTCCACCGGGCGATCCGGAAGCGCTCGCGTCCGCGATCGAGGCCATGACGGATGACCCCGAGCGGGCGAGGGCGATGGCGATAGCGGGGCGGGAAGACGCTCGCCGCCGGTTCGGCTGGGAACGGGTGCTCGACGAGACGAACCGGGTGTATCGGACGGCGATGGAGCGGCGCGTTGGGACGTGAACACGCGACGGCGGATCGTTACGGTGAGCTCGTCACCTCGGAGGCCTATCGGCTCGCCAGGGTGGCGAAGGCGGAGGTCATCTGGCACCTGTGCGGGGACCGGCTCCGTCGAGCGTCGCGGCCCGCCGACCTCGGAGCGGGCACGGGGATCATGCGGGCCGCCCTCGAGGAGAAGATGGGGAAGCCCCTGTACGGGTTCGAGATCGACGTGTCGTTCGTGGAACGACCGGAACGGATGGTGGGAGCCGACGTGGAGCGTCTGCCTCTCGCCGACGGCAGCCTGGATTTCGTGATCATGAACCACCTCTATGAGCATGTTACCCACCCGGACGCCCTGTTCCGCGAGGCGTTCCGCGTTCTCGCCCCCGGCGGAGGCGCGTACGTCACGGCGGGCAGTCGACTTGCCCTGATCGAGCCGCACTACAGGCTTCCTTTCCTCAGCTGGCTGCCCGGGCCGGCGGCATCCGCCTACCTTCGGATCTCGGGGAGAGGCGAGAGATACGAGGGAATCCGGTTCCTTACGTATCGGCCCCTGACGACTCTCATGCAGGCCGCCGGTTTCATCATCCACGCCATCACGGAGCGCGAGATCGACGAGCTTCTCGCCTGGCATCCCCGCAGTGGTTCTTCCTGCTGGAGAAGCCGGCTGCCGCGCCCGAGGATAGGGTGGGGAAGAGCGATGGTTGAGCTGACGGCGGACCGTCGTTCGAGAGTGCCGCCTTGGCTGGCTTTTGCAGGGGTCTGCGTGCTTCTCTCGCTGCTCTTCTATCGGGACTTCGTGTTCGGCCCCGGAGAGATGCTCTTCGGCACGGACATGGTCGACCAGGCGTTTCAGCTCCGCCAGTTCGGCGTCGAGGAGATCCGCAGTGGCCGTGGCTTTCCGCTCTGGAATCCCTTCGTATATGGAGGGCTCCCGTATCTGGCCGTCTTGCCGGGCCCGGTGTTCTACCCGACGACTCTCCTCTACCTGCTGATGCCGCTGCATCGGGCCATCGGTTGGACCTTCGTCATGCACACGGCCCTCAGCGGAGTCTTCGCGTACGCGGCGGCCCGATCGATCCGCCTCGATGCTCGGGCGAGCGCCGCATCGGGACTTGCCTTCCTGTTCACGGGCATGGTTCTCTCCACGCTTTACGGTGGCCATGATGGACGGATGTTCGTCATGGTCCTCGTTCCGCTCGCCTTCGCGCTGCTGGAGAGAGGACTTCAGACGGGAAGACCCGCGTGGTTCGCGGGGATGGGGCTTGTGGTCGCGCTCCAGGTGTTCACCCCGCACGTGCAGCTGATGTACTTCTCGTCCCTCTGTCTCTCCCTCTACGCCGTGGTCCGGATCGTCGGCATCGGGCGGAGCGATGCCGGCCGTCGGGAAGCCCTGCGGCTCTTCGGCCTGTTCGCGCTCGGCTTCCTGATCGCGGCACTGGTCGGAGCCGCCCAGCTGGTGCCCACGTGGCGCATCCTCGATATCGCAGTCAGGGGTGGAACCGGGGAAGCGGGCTATGGCTTCGCATCTTCCTGGGCCCTGCCGCCGCAGGAGCTCACGTCGCTCTTTCTGCCCGATCTGGTGGGATCGCTGCAGACATATTGGGGCACCAACCCGTTCAAGCTCCACACGGAATACCTCGGCGTCGTACCGGTCGCACTGGCCCTCGTCGCGCTGACCGGGCTGCGGTCCGATGCACGGGTCCGGCTGCTCGGTGCCATCGTACTCCTCTGTCTCCTCTTCGCGCTCGGTGCCGCCACTCCCTTTCACCGGTTGACCTACCACCTGGTCCCCCTCATCTCCCGGTTCCGCGCCCCCTCGATGATGCTCGGGCCCGGGGCCCTGTTCGTGGCGCTGCTGGCGGGCATCGGCTGGGAACGGATCTCTTCGCCGTCGTCGAGTGCCACGGAAGTCGGGCGCCCGTCCTGGACGACGCTCGCCGTTCTGCTCGGGCCGTTGCTCCTGGTGGGTCTGGTAGCGCTGGCCAGCCCCGAGGGTCTCGCCCGATGGGCGCATACCGCCCTGTTCCCGGCAGGATGGGAGCGATTTCCCGGCGCCGAAGGAGTGGCACAACTGCGGGGCAACGGCGGGATGCTGGTGCTGGGTATTCTCGCCGTGCTCGCCGCGGCCGGGGCCGCGGGCCGGAGCGGGGCGTTGTCCCTCGTCGCCGCCGCTCTCGTCGCCGGGGAGCGGGTGTTCCCGGTTCCGGGACAGGCCGGATATCGGCCGAACGAGCTGATGGGCTACCGGGTTCCCTCGGTCACCGGGAGCCAGAATTTCCGGCTCGAGTGGTTCGAGCGGTTGAGCGGCGGGCTCTCCTATCGGAATTTCGGCAGCCCGGCAGTCTGGCAGCTTCTCGATCTGCGGTATCTGACCACGGACGCCCCGGTCGAGACGCCTCTTCTCGCGGAGGTGGAGCGCGGACGTCGGGGCGTGGTCTACGAGGTCCGATCCCCCGCGCCGCACGCCTGGTTTCCCGGCGAGGTCGAAGCGACGCGCGACACCGCCGAGGCGCTGCGACGAGTGCTGGAAATGGAGGATCCGCGGATGCGGGCCGTCGTCGAGGCAGACCGGGCCCCGCCCGCCGGAGCCGGGGAGGCACGCGTCGCGAGCGTGGAGCCGGACGAGCTCGTCCTCGATGTGATCGCCGAGGAACCGGGTCTGCTGTTCGTCAGTGAGATCTGGCATCCGTCTTGGATGGCCACCGTGGACGGCGAGCCGGTCGAGATCTTGAGGACGAACGTGGCGTTCCGTGGTGTGGTGGTGCCGGCGGGGGCGCACCAGGTTCGCTTCCGCTATTCGGCATCTGAATTCCGGCTGGGATTCGGGCTGTCCGCCCTGGGCTTTCTGCTCGCCGCCGGGATCCTGATCGCGGCGGGAGCCGAGCGGTATCGGGCTCGCGGCGACTCGGGCGGAGAGGCCTGAGATTTGACGAGAAGAGAGCGGCCGGATCGCCCGGATGTGCAGCGGGCGCGTGAGAGCAGGAAGCGGGCCATCGGTTGGGCCTTCGTCGCCCTCTCGGTCGCCTTCGTACTCCTGCTGCTCGTCCGCCAGGGTGGCGATCTCCCCGGATTGCGCGCCGACCTGCGTGACTTCGGCTGGAATCTGCGACCCGGCTGGCTCGCGGCGGCACTCGTTGTCGGAATTGCGAACCTGTTCTTCATGGGCGCGATCTGGGTCGGGTTATTCCGCGCGCTGGGCGGCACCGTGGGTTACCGGGAGGGGGTCCGCGTCTGGATGGTGACGAATCTCGGGCGATACATTCCGGGAAAGCTCTGGCAGCTGTCCGGACTCGCTCTCTACATGCGGGACCGCAACCGGGCGGGGGCGTCCGCGCTGACGGCCGCCGGCCTCTTCCAGCTGCTCGTCCTCGGGACGGGCATCGCGGTCGCCGCGGTCACCCTGGGTGCGGAATTCCTGTCGAGTGGGGCCGCGGTTCCGATCGCGATCATCCTTCTGATGCTGGTCGTGGCGCTGGCGCGACCTTCTCTGATGGGCCGCGTGACGGGTGCGCTGGCCCGACGATTCGGAGAAACGCCACCCGATCGGTCCCCGAGCTCGGGCTCCGCTCTGGCGGCGGCCGCAGCACTGATCGGAGCCTGGGCGGTCAACGGAATGGGCCTCTGGTGTGTCTGGAGGGGGGCCGGAGGGGGCGGCGAGACGGGCGTGCTCACGATGGCGGGAATATTCGCAGCTTCGTACGTGGCGGGATACCTCGTCCTGATCGCTCCCGGCGGCCTTGTGGTACGGGAGGGGACGATGGCGGGACTTCTCACGGCCACGACCGGCGTTCCACTCTACGTCGGGGCGGCCGTCGCCGTGCTGGCGCGTCTGTGGGCGGTAGCGACGGAGCTTCTTGCGGCGGGGCTCACGGGCGCCATCGGTGACCACGAGCGAGGTGACGAGTGATTTCGGGAGCGGAGAAGGAACGGAGGGCCGGGAGTCGAGAGCGGGGAAGAGCCCTGGTCGTGTTGCCCACCTATGACGAGGCCCGGAACCTGGAGGGGATCGTGCCGCTGATACTCGCGGCCGACAAGAGGATCGACATCCTGATCGTGGACGATGCGTCCCCCGACGGCACGGGAGAGGTCGCAGACCGGATCGCCGCGGTCGAACCGCGCGTCACTGTCCTGCATCGAGAAGGGAAGCAGGGCCTCGGATCCGCCTATCTGACGGGCTTCGCGATGGGGCTCGAGCGGGGATACGACTGGTTGATCGAGATGGACGCCGATTACTCTCACGATCCGAAGTACCTTCCCGAAATGCTGGACGCCGCCTCCGGCGAAGCCGACCTGGTCATCGGCTCGCGATACGTTCGGGGCGTCAACGTGATCAACTGGCCGATGAGCCGATTGCTCCTCTCCTGGTTCGCCAACAAGTACGCGCACTGGATCACCGGACTTCCGCTCAAGGACGCGACGAGCGGGTTCAAGTGCTTCCGCCGCCAGGTGCTCGAGGCGATCGACTTCGACAAGGTGGAGAGCACCGGCTACACCTTCCAGATCGAGATGGACTACCGGGCCTGGAAGAAGGGATTCCGTC
The DNA here is from genome assembly GCA_037383305.1 of Gemmatimonadota bacterium. GTDB lineage: Bacteria > Gemmatimonadota > Gemmatimonadetes > Palauibacterales > Palauibacteraceae > Carthagonibacter. The sequence goes on from JARRPA010000182.1 coordinate 5,881, forward strand.
TCCTGGAGATTCCGATCGTGTTCACCGATCGCGCCGAGGGAGAGAGCAAGATGTCGGGGGCGATCGTCCGCGAGGCCATCTGGCGAGTCTGGTCGCTGAGGATGAAAGGGCTGACCGGGCGGCTGTAGTGGCGCTTTTCGGGATCTGGGAGGGTTCAGGGCCGGCAGAGGAGACCGGAGCTCAGGAATCGTGACCCGGACGACGGGGAATCGACGGAACCGAACAGCGGCTGAGCCTGAAGCTGTTAGTTAACATAATATACATTATGCGCCGTCAGCGCCTGCGGCCGCCCTTTCGGGCCGGACGGCCGATTGCCTGGAAGTGACTGCCTGGAGGAAACCTCGCGGACTCTGCGTGCCGGACCCTATTCGTCCGATCCGGAGGGTTCGTCTCCGTTTCCGGGGTCGGCCGATGCGGGATCGAAGGACTCCGTGCTGGGTCGACCCGTGGACGGCGTCGACAGAGCTTCCGGATCGAAGGTGCGCATTTCCGGCACCGGCGGAACGCTTCCGCCCGCGGCTCGCAGTGCTTCGATCTCACCGAGACGAACGGCCCAGATCGACGCCTGGTCTTCGGTCTGAGGCGCTTCTTCGTCCAGCAGCTGGCGATACAGCGCCTCGGAGCGATCGAGCTCGCCGATCCTGGCATAAATCCGGGCCTGCTCGCCGATCGCGTGGGCGCGCTGGAAGTCGAACACGGCCTGACTCGCGATCCTCTCCTGCCAACGAATCGCCTCCTGCGGTCGACCTGCCATCTCGTGTGCGGCCGCTATCGCCGCGGCGGCCCGGAACGCGACCGGAGTGCCGGAGGCGAGGTCGGCCGCGGGTTCGAGAATTCGAATCGCGGAGTCGAAGTCATTGGCCCTCAAGTCGAGCTGCGCCAGGTACAGGCGAGCCTCGTCCCCGAAAGGCGTGCCTCCGAACTGCCCGACGTACTCCGCGAGTTCTGCCCGGATCTGCTCGGAGGGCGCGCCGGACGCCGAGGTCATCCGGATCTCGTCGAGTCGAACGGCGGCGCGGTCCGCGATCTTGCTCCGATAGTCGAGGTATGCCCACCCGGCGAACGACAGCGCGATCAGTACGATCGCGCCCAGAGTCACGATTCGTCGGTTCCGATCGGCCCAGTCGGCCGCGGTGACGACGCTCTCCACTACGCGGTCCTCCGTATTGGCCGGCTCCTTCTTGGCCTTGGTGGCCATGGATCTTGGCATGGCAGATTAACCGTTTCTCGTAAGTGCCTGTTTTGCCAGCAACTTGACTTGCGCAGCGCACGCCGCTCTGTGTCGTGGCCGAACCCGAGCCTGCCAACCTATCCGGTCGGGGAGGCCCGAGTCAACGAAGGTCGAAGCCGAGCCGGGGTGCGAGCGAAGGCGGATCTGCCTTCGGAGCCCTGGGGTCCGGGCCGCTGCCCGGCCCCGTCAGAACACGAACGAGACTCCGAGGAAACCGAGGACCAGCAGAACGACGAAGGCGATCGTCAGGAGATTGAAGTACCTCTCGATGAACACGCGGATCGGCTCGCCGAACGCCCGGATCAGGCCGGCGACCAGGAAGAACCGTGCGCCCCGGCTGAGCGCCGAAATCGCGATGAACGCCGGAAAGGAGACCCCGAACGCTCCCGCCGCGATCGTGAACACTTTGAACGGAATCGGGGTGAAGCCTGCCGTCCCCAGCGTGAGGATCAGGTTCTCTTCGAACAGGTATCTGAGTTCCCGATACTGGTTCTGTCCGTGGTAGAACTGGATGATCGGCTCGCCGATGGACGCATACAGGGAGCTCCCGATGAGATAGCCGAGCGAA
>JARRPA010000183.1:0-6312 GCA_037383305.1 Gemmatimonadota bacterium
GGTTGCGACTTTCTCCAGGGCTATTTCTACGGGCGTCCCGAGCCCCTGCCCAACCTCATGAATTGAGCGGGCCGAGCCCGGCGCGGCGAAGAGGCGCGACAAGGCGATCATCGTTAAGCGCGGAAATCAGAGAGACGACGGGCCGACTCCGGCCGCCCGCCTGGAGGCCAGCTGGCAGTACCCTCCCATGACGGCTCCCGCCAGCACGTTGACCATCAACACCGTTCCGGGTCCCGGCAGGTTTACGGGACTGGCCGCATTCGTGAACCAGGTGGCGACGTAAAAGACCAGGGAGAAGGCAACGAGTCCAAACAGGGCTCCTGTCACTGCGTTGAGTGGGATCTGCCAGGCATGACAGATGAGCACGGCGATGACGCCGAGGACCGCGAAGGCCAGAAAGTGCACCAGCGTAATCGCCGCCAGATGGGCTCCGAACGACGCGATCGCGAAGCTGTCGGCCAGAATTCTATCGTCCAGCATCTTTGCAGTCGCGCCCAGGAATCTACCGCTCAGAGCCATGGGGGTGGTCAGGGGTTCGAGTCGACCGACATCGGCGAGGAAGAACGTGGTCGCGACGACAGCACCCGCCAGAAGGCCGGCCTGAGTTCCGACGCCGATCTTTCTGAGCAGGGACACCCTTACGACTCCTGTCGAGAGCATTGTCGTTCACATCCGCCCTGACCCCGCCTCCAATTAGTGTAACATCTTCGAGTGGGTCAATGCGCCGGCGGTTGAACTGCGGCCCAGCCGACTTTCAGGTGGCGTCGGGTAGCGGACCGCGCCGTCGAACGCCTGGAGCAGCAACTGGCCGGGCTCGGGTACCGGTACGCCGACCCCATTTCCCTCGCAGCGAGGCTCGGAGTCGAGAAGAGGCGGATCGCCTTCCTTCGATCGGGGAGCTGGTTCGAATATTCAAGGGTCAGCACGAGCCGGTTGTCGGCAGTAGATTCGGAGCACCTCCGCATTCAAGTCTGGAGCCGCCCGATGTCGGATCTGCTGGAACGCTGGTCTCGTCCCAACCGCAGGAGATCCACCGCGCGGGCGCCTCGCGCTCTCCTGGTTCTGATCTCGGTCCATTCCTTCGGCGGCACGCTCGCCGCGCAAGTCGACGAGGGCGAGATCACATCCGGCGTCTGGGCCGGCGCCGTCGGTGCGGATCTCTTCTACTGGGAGTTCTGGCGGGACGGTCCGAACCTCCGGGGCGTCGTGCACCTGGTCAGCGAGGGCAGGAAAGAATCGGAGCTGCCTGTAGATCGAATCGAATGGGATTTCCCCGGGCTGGAGCTGCATATGGACGCCACCGGCGTCACGTATCGCGGCACCGCGGATCCCGCCGGCGGGCGGATCGACGGTCAGCTCTTCTACGGAGCGGAGATGGGCCCCAGGCTCGAGCTACGTCAAGTAAATCCGGACAGGGTGCCCGGCCTGCGTTCCCGTCCCCCTGGCGCGCCGAGTCGTTCCTGTTCGCGACCCGACTTTCTGACCGACGGATGGGACACTGCCGACTGCCGAGCAGTCGGACTTTCGAATGAAGCGATCGCTGATCTCGTGGATGCGATCGCTGACGGCGAAGCCGGGGTGATCCACTCACTGCTCCTGATCATCGATGGGAAGCTGGTGGTCGAGGAGTACTTCCACGGCTACGAGCGGGAAGATCTTCACCGACTGGCGTCGGTGACCAAGAGTGTCTCGTCACTGCTGGTCGGGGCGGCCGTGGACCTCGGAATGATCTCGGGCGTGGATGCGCCGCTGTTGAGCTTCTTTCCCGGCCTCGAGCTTCCGACCGACGAGGCCTGGCAGAGTGAGACGCTGTATCATCTTCTCACCATGTCGATGGGCCTCGACTGGGGAGGCGACGAAGGTCCGCACGGCACGGGCCCCGAGTTCTTTCAGCAGGTGATCGATAGACGTGTCGTGCACGAGCCGGGCACGCACTGGGCCTACCAGAGCGCCAACGTCAACTTGCTGGCCGGAGTGATCCGCCGGGCGACCGGCCAGCACGCGGACGCGTTCGCCGAGGAGCGATTGTTCGGGCCTCTGGTCATCACGGATTACGACTGGTCGTTCATGGAAACCGATGAAAAGTCGCACAGTGATCTCGTCCAACTGGATTCAGATGTCCACTCGTCCCCACATCGCGACCAGCGGACCCTGGAAGTACGGGTTCCTCTGGTGGCTGGGTGAATTGTCTGGCGAGGATGGGCCCGAGCCGCTGGTCTTCGCCAACGGCCAGGGGAGCCAGTTCATCGGATGGGTTCCGGGACGGGACTTGATCTTCGTGGTGACCGGGGGAAACGAGGACAACGGCAGGCACTTCGCGATCATGGGCCTGCTGGGAAGGTACTTCTGAACGGAGGTGGAGCGTGAAGAGACTCCTGTTCTTCCCCGCGCTCGTGGCCGGGTTGTTCTTCTCGGCCTGCGCATACGACGAAGCGGCAAACGAACCGATCGCCAACGCCGAAGCGGAAATCCTCGCGCAGGAGCGCGCGGGTCTGGATCGATGGTCCGCGGGCGAACCGGTGGGATACGCCCACAGCGCTGCCGCCGACGTCACCTACTTCGACGATATCGGTGCCACGGACCGAATCGAGGGTCTCGCGGCATGGCGAGGCTATCTGGAATCCCTGGAAATCCCGCCGCACGGCTACGAGATCCTCGATCCGAAGGTCCAGGTCTACGGTGAGATCGGTATTCTGACGTTTCACTACCATGGCCTGGCGCCAGACGGGCAGGTGGTGTCCCGCTGGAAGGCCACGTCCGTGTACCGGCACGAAGCGGACGGGTGGCATATGGTCCATGCCAACTGGTCGACGATCGAATAGGGCTCGGGGCCGACTCACGAACCCGACAGCCGCGGAACGACGGCGGGGTCGAGGGTCCAAGGCCTGGCGGCTTCGGACCCTCTCTCGCAGGTAAACCAACGCCGGACGTACGCGCCCCCGCCCGGCTCAGTCCAGGTCGAATCGATCCAGGTTCATCACCTTGTTCCACGCTTCCAGGAAGTCGCAAACGAACTTCCCCTCCGCGTCCTCACTGCCGTAAACCTCGGCCAGTGCCCTGAGCTCGGAGTTCGAGCCGAACACCAGGTCGACTCGCGTGCCGGTCCACTTCAGTTCGCCGCTCGCACGATCGCGACCCTCGAACTCCTCCTCGTCCTCGTTCACCGGGCTCCAGGCGATGCCCATGTCCATCAGGTTGACGAAGAAGTCGTTGGTCAGTGTTTCCGGCCGCTCGGTGAACACGCCGTGCCGGGATTGATCGAAGTTGGCGCCCAGAACCCGCAAGCCGCCGACCAGCACCGTCATCTCGGGCGGCGTCAGCGTCAGTAGCTGCGCCCGGTCCACGAGCAGTTCCTCGGCCGAGACGTCGTACCGTGCCTTCAGATAATTGCGGAACCCGTCCGCCCGCGGCTCCAGATAGGTGAAGGACTCGACATCGGTCTGCTCCTGCGTCGCGTCCATGCGTCCCGGCGTGAACGAAACCGTCACGTCATGGCCGGCTTCCTTCGCGGCCTTCTCCACTCCGGCGCAGCCCGCGAGCACGATCAGGTCGGCCATCGAGACGGGCTTCTCGAAATCGCTCCGGATGCCCTCGAGGGTGTTCAGCACCTTTTCGAGTCGATCCGGCTGATTCACTTCCCAGTCCTTCTGCGGAGCCAGTCGGATGCGGGCTCCGTTCGCCCCGCCGCGCATGTCCGAGCCGCGGAAGGTGGACGCCGAGGCCCAGGCGGTCGAAACCAGCTCGCCGACGGTCAGGCCCGAATCGAGCACCTTCGCTTTCAGGACCGCGATCTCCTCGTCGTCGATCAGATCGTGGTCGACCGCCGGGATCGGATCCTGCCAGATCAGCTCCTCCTCAGGGACCTCGGGGCCGAGGTACCGGTCACGCGGACCCATGTCCCGGTGGGTGAGCTTGAACCAGGCCCGCGCGAACGCGTCCGCGAGCTCGTCGGGATTCTCGTAGAACCGTCGCGAGATCTTCTCGTATTCCGGGTCCATCCGGAGGGAGAGGTCCGTGGTCAGCATCGCCGGTGAATTCCGCTTCTCGGGGTCGTGCGCATCCGGAACCGTGCCGACGCCGGCACCGTCCTTCGGGGTCCACTGGTACGCGCCGCCCGGGCTCTTCGTGAGCTCCCAGTCGTATTCGAACAGGTGACGGAAGTAGTCGTTGCTCCACCGGGTAGGGGTGGTCGTCCAGGTCACTTCCAGGCCGCTCGTGATCGTGTCGGCCCCCATGCCCGTGCCCACGCGACCCTTCCATCCGAAGCCCTGCTCCTCGAGAGCCGCGCCCTCCGGCTCGGCCCCGACCATCGTCGCGTCGCCCATTCCGTGGCACTTTCCGAAGGTGTGACCGCCGGCGATCAGAGCCACCGTTTCCTCGTCGTTCATCGCCATGCGGGCGAAGGTCTCACGGATGTCCCGGGCCGCCGCCACCGGATCCGGATTGCCGTTCGGGCCCTCCGGATTCACGTAGATCAGCCCCATCTGCACGGCCGCCAGCGGATTCTCGAGGTCCCTGTCCCCGGAGTATCGCTCGTCACCCAGCCAGGTGTCCTCGGCGCCCCAGTAGATGTCGAGCTCGGGCTCCCAGACGTCCTCGCGACCGCCGGCGAAACCGAAAGTCTCGAAGCCCATGGATTCGAGCGCGACGTTCCCTGCGAGGATCATCAGATCGGCCCAGGAAATCTTGCGACCGTACTTCCGTTTGATCGGCCAGAGAAGTCGGCGCGCCTTGTCGAGATTCACGTTGTCCGGCCAGCTGTTCACGGGCGCGAATCGCTGACTTCCGGTCCCACCGCCGCCGCGGCCATCGCCGATCCGGTAGGTGCCGGCGCTGTGCCAGGCCATGCGGATGAACAGGGGTCCGTAGTGGCCGAAGTCCGCCGGCCACCAGTCCTGCGAATCGGTCATCAGGGCATGGAGGTCCGCCTTCAGGGCTTCGTAGTCCAGGCTCTGGAATTCCCTGGCATAGTCGAAGTCCTCACCCATCGGATCGGACTTGGCCGAATGCTGGCGCAGGATGTCGAGGCGCAGCTGATTCGGCCACCAGTCCCGGATCGTCGTTCCGCCACCGGCCGCGTGCCCGAAGGGACATCTCTTCTCATCTTTCATGGCATCCACCCCTGTCTCCTGATCGTTTGCGCGTTCACGTACAAGCACATTTTCGTGGTGCGGCAATCTACACGAAAGAGGCGGTTCGGTTGCCTTGCTCGCGCCAGATTCGAGAGTCCGTCGGCTCGGAGTATGGACCGGAATCGATTCCCCGCGGGCGAGGCTTGCGATTCCGGCAGGTAGCAATGGTATTCGTTAGATTCGGAGGGGAGTTCTGTCGCCCCGGCCGTTCGACGTGGGGTTCGCATCGCCGGGGCCGCTCCACTCCGAAGTCTGCTCAACGAATGACGTAAGGCATGGAGGTCGGGAACGATGAAGGCGATCTGGAGTCCAGCGAGTCTGGCCGGCTGGGTGGTGGCCGCGATCCTCGCGGCGCCGGGTGCTCCGGCTCAGGAGATCACGCCGCCGGAGGATGAATGGAAATCTCCATCGGCAGATCTGCTGGAAGTGCTCTACGCACCGCCGTTGCCGTGGGTGTGGACGGCACCGACGGGCGAGTACATGATTCTCGCCGATCCGGTCCTCTATCCGCCTCTCGCCGAGCTCGCCGGACCCATGCACAAGCTCGCCGGGATGCGCGTGAATCCCAGCACCAACGGTTATCACGGTCGGCACGGGGGCACGTCTCCACGCCTGGTCGGGGTCGAGAGCGGCTCCACCGTTTCCATCGCCCTGCCGGCGGAGGCCGAAGTCCTCGACGTGGAGTGGACCGCGGACGGACAGCGCTTTGCGCTGACGGTGGGCTTCTCCGATCGGATCGGCCTGTGGACGGGCTCGGTGAACGGCCCGGTGCGCGAGGTGGTCGGACTCGACGTCAATCCCCTGCTCGGGGACGCGGCGACGTGGCTTCCCGACCAGCAGCGGCTTCTGGTGCGCCGCATACCGCAACGCGGACCGGTGCCCGACCCGCCGGACATTCCGGCCGGTCCGGAGATCGTCGAGGGAGAAGACGCCTCGGCGCGCTCCACCTACGAGGCGCGAAATCTGCTCGAGACGGCCCATGACGAGGCACTGTTCGAGTACTTCACGGCCTCGGAGCTGGTCGTCGTCGACCCGGGGAACGGGGAGACCGAGGTCGTCGGAGCGGCGGCTCCCTACGCTACGGCCGAGTTCTCGCCGGACGGGGAGTATCTCCTCGGCGAGCGACTCGTGGGTCCCTGGTCGCACGAGGGGGCCTGGTGGAGGTTCGCCAGCGAGATCG
>JARRPA010000184.1:0-4278 GCA_037383305.1 Gemmatimonadota bacterium
CAGGAACCGGTGCCCGTCGAAGTGCTCGCCCCGGAGCGCCACGAACAGCGCGCCCTCCGCCAGCGTCCGCGTATCCGTGCCCACCGCCGCGTACGACGACGCGTCCGGCCGGCTCCGGGAGCGCAACAACGTCTCCGGTCGAGCGATTACGGCCTTGCCCGTCCGGGCTCGCCGCTCCGACCCACGATGGCCCGGACAGCGGGTGACGCCCGTCGAGCGACTCGACTGACATGACCGATGAGGCCGCATCGGACTATGACGCAGCGCCCCAAGGCGGGGAGAGCCGATTCTGCGTCGCACGGCCGGGTTCCACGGAGGCAACGACTTCCAGGGCAGCCCGATCCCCCGGGTCATTCTCTGCCCGAAACGGGAAGCGTGTCTTCCACCCCCGACCGGTTAGGATCAGCTTTGACTGAATCCAGCATCGCCAGAGTGGAGGCGGTTGGCTAGGTCCCGCACGGGGAGCCGGAGGTGGCTACTTCCCGGTCGGCATCGTCAGGACCTGGCCCGCGTAGATCCGGCTGCTGCGAAGATCGTTGGCGGCGCGGATGTCGGAAATGCTCGTGCCGTGACGCTCGGCGATCGACCAGAGGGAATCGCCGCGGCGCACCCGATACTCCGCGATCCGCTGGCCTCCGGCGACGGTAGCCGGTCGGGGCTCGACTTCGCCCGCGGCGAGCTTTCTTTCGACGTACGCCGAGTACTGTCTCGGGAAGACCGCGATGTGATAGTGCGGGGGGCGTCGCTCCCGGGTGGCCTCGATCACGCCCGCGCCTTCCAGCTGAAGCAGGTTTCTTTCCAGCCAGGAGCGGCAATTCCGATTCGTGCTCCGACGAACGTCCATTGCCATGCCGGTCGGATGAACCGATCGTGCCGACGCGTTTCGCGGCTGCCGATTCGTGGGCCGGGTCAGGCTGGTGACGACCAGCAACTCGCCGCACGCCGCATGGTACTGTCGGCCGAGCCGCTCGATGAACAGCGCGACTTCCGGACGTGCGTAAGGATGCGAGATGCGCTTGACGTGATAGTCGCCGTTGCTGCGGACCGGGACGAGATAACCGGACTTCACGAATCGCTTCACCTGGGCCGTCGAGCGGGTGAAGGTGAAGTCGTGTTCCTTCGCGATCCGGTTCTGGAGGTCCACCGAGGCCCGCGAGCCCTTCAGGCTCTGCGCTCGTGCCTCGGTACCTGCATTCGTCAACGCCGCGAAGCCGAATGCCAGAATGATGATGGCCGGTCTCATCCGATACGATCCTCGAACCAAATTCCTAATCCCCGCGACCGCGGGTCGATACGCTAACGTCCACGGACTCCGGGGTCCAGTCCGCGCGCCGTCCAACAGCAGAATGCGTGCCGAAGCCCCCGCCGGCGTGCGCGTCGAAACGCTCGGATCGTGGCGTTCGTGGTTGGCAGTGGTAGATTCGGTCCTGAAACCTTTCCCGATTTCCTCGCAGGGAGAATCACGGTGCAGACACTCTTGGCCTGGCTGATCTTTCTCATCGCGCTCACGTGGAGCCTCCTTCTCGGTGCACTCGCGGGGGTGGGCACGGTGACCGTTTCCCGCCGATCCTCCGATCTCCTGAACGGGATTCTCGCGGCACTCTTCATGTTCGGGGGAGCACTGATGCTCACGGCGAGACTCGTGCCGGGGCGCTATCTGATGATGGGCGCGATCGGCTTCGTCGCCGGCATCCCCCTCGCGATGGCTCTGCGCGCCGGAGGACCGCTGCCCTTTTTCCACGACGAGAAGGAGCCGATGGAGCCGGAAGCGGAGCGCGAATCCGGCTGGACCGCGCCGGAGGGAGATTCATGACCGCCGCTGCTGCACCGAACTCGGACCAGCGGACGGGAGGCCACGGCTTCGGTACGGCGCCGGTGTTCCTGGCGTCGATCAGTACCATTCTCGGCGCGATCCTCTTTCTGCGGTTCGGATACGCCGTCGCTCACACCGGCTTCGTCGGGGCGCTGGGAATCGTCGCGCTCGGGCACGCGGTGACCATTCCCACCGCGCTGGCGATCGCCGAGATCGCGACCAACCGTCGAGTGGAGGGGGGAGGCGAGTACTTCATCATTTCGCGGTCGTTCGGGCAGAGCATCGGGGGGGCGATCGGGATCGCCCTCTACCTGTCGCAGGCGATCTCGGTCGCCTTCTACCTGATCGCGTTCGCCGAGGCCTTCCGACCGCTTTCCCCGTTGATCGAATCGTGGACCGGGATCGCTTTCGACCCGAGGATGATCTCCCTGCCCGGGATCGCACTGCTGCTCGGCCTGATGCTGACCCGGGGAGCCAGCATGGGCGTGGCCGCGCTATGGGTCGTGGTGTGCGTGCTCGCGTTGTCTCTCGGCGCTTTCCTGCTCGGGCATGCGGTGCCCGGCGCCGCCGCCGAGGCGCCGATCCTGTTCAGTACGTTGTCGGTGAAGGACCCGTTCATGGTCGTGTTCGCGATCGTGTTTCCCGCATTCACCGGCATGACGGCCGGGGTCGGCCTCTCGGGAGATCTCGCGGAACCTCGGAAATCGATTCCGCTCGGGATCATGTCCGCGACCGTCGTCGGCATGCTGATGTACGTCCTGGTGGCATGGAAGCTCGCGACCTCCGCGCCGACGGAGATGCTCGCCGACACCTCGCGCCTGGTGATGTCCGACATCGCCTTGTGGGGGCCGATCATCCCGATCGGGCTCGCCGCCGCCTGCGTGTCTTCCGCCATCGGCTCGATTCTGGTCGCGCCGCGGACTCTGCAGGCCCTGGCCCGGGACCGGATCACTCCGACCGAGCAGGCGACCGAGTTTCTCTCGGCGGGAGTCGGCGAGCTCGGCGAACCGAAGAACGCCACCCTCGTTACGGCGGCGCTCGCCTTCGTCGTCGCACTGTTCGGCGATGTGGACTTCGTCGCGCGCATCATCTCGATGTTCTTCATGGTCACCTACGGATCTCTCTGCGCGATCAGCTTCCTGGAACACTTCGCGGCGCGACCCAGCTACAGGCCGAGTTTCCGCTCCCGCTGGTACATCAGCCTCGCCGGGGCCGTGATCTGTCTCTTCCTGATGTTCCAGATGGATCCGCTCTACGCCCTGCTGGCGATCGTGGTGATGGCGGTCCTCTACTGGGGCATCCAGCGATCGATGGATCACGAAGACGACCTGGGTGCGATCTTCCACGGCGTCATGACCCAGATGACCCGGAGACTGCAGATCCGGCTGCAGAAGACCCCACCCGACGAATGGCGTCCCAGCATCATCACCGTGACGGACCGGACCTTCGATCGGTCGGCCCCGATGCAGATGCTCACCTGGCTCAGCCATCGCTACGGGTTCGGCACCTACCTGCACTACATCCGGGGATTTCTGACCGACGAGAACTACCGGGAGAGCCAGCGGGTGCTGGACCGGCTGCTCGAGATCCAGGAGCAACGGCCGTCCGGCGTGTTCGTGGACACGATGATCAGCCCCTCCATGCGCTCCGCGCTCGCGCAGACCCTGCAGGCGCCCGGAATCGCAGGGGTGGAGAACAACACGGTGCTCTTCGAGTTCTCGGTGCACGATCCCCCGGAAGTGGTCGAGGAGGTGCGCGAAGGAGTCCTGCTCGCGCAGACGGCCCGGATGGACTCGCTGGTGCTGCGTCATGGAGATCACCATTTCCGGAATCGGGCGTCGATCCACATCTGGCTCACCTGGCACGACTACCGGAATGCGAGCCTGATGATTCTGCTCTCCTACATCCTTCTCGGTCACCCCGACTGGGACGAGGCCGAGCTCTCGATCTTCGCGGCGTTTCCGGATACCCAGGTCAAGGAGCGGACGGCCGAGCTCATGGGTCTGATCCAGGAGGGACGAATCGCGATCTCCGGTCGGAAGCTCCAGGTGTTTCCGACCGACGACCGGATCGACTTCTCCCGATTGGTCGAGGCGAAGTCGGCCGACGCCGACCTCGTTCTGATGGGGTTCACCGAAGAACGGCTGCGCGGAAAGGGATCGGACCTTCTGACGCGGCATCCGAAGCTGAACGAGATCCTCTGGGTGTCGGCCCGGGAGAGCATCGCGATCGAGTAGCGCGGCTGGCGGACCGTCGTCCGGGCGAGGTGCATCCTCGCGCCAGGCGTCGAAGCGGCAGGGATACGAAAAGGCCCGGCGCGGATTCGCGCCGGGCCTTCTGCTCTCCGGGCCCCATTGCAGTACCCGGGTTGGCCTCCCGCGGAGCGCTATGCTTCGCGGGCTTCTTCGGCCGAATTACTGATTCGCCTCGGCGTACAGGATCGCGTTGTCGAGAAGCGTGTTCGC
>JARRPA010000185.1:0-7040 GCA_037383305.1 Gemmatimonadota bacterium
CGCCGCGGCGATCGCCGTCGGGCTGTTCCTCTGCGGTCTCGTATCGATCCTCACCACCGTGGGAATCGTGGTGGTGCTCGTCACTGAGTCCGCCGGGTTCTTTCGGGAGGTGCCGTTGCTCGAGTTCCTGACCGGCACCAGGTGGTCTCCGCTGTTCGCCGATCAGCATTTCGGCATCCTGCCGCTCCTCAACGGCACCTTGTTGATCGCATTGGGAGCGATGGTGATCGCCCTTCCGATCGGACTGACTTCGGCGATCTACCTCAGCGAGTACGCATCGCTCAAGGTGCGCGGCGTGATCAAGCCCGTGCTCGAGGTACTGGCCGGGATTCCGACGGTCGTCTACGGCTACTTCGCCCTGACCTTCGTGACCCCGATCATCAGGGCGGTCTTTCCGCAGACGGGAATCTTCAACGCGGCCAGCGGCGCGATCGTGGTCGGTATCATGATCATCCCGATGGTGGCCTCGCTTTCCGAGGACGCGCTCAACGCGGTTCCCCAGGCCCTGAGAGAAGCGGCATACGGTCTCGGCGCGACCAAGTTCGAGGTCTCGACCAAGGTCGTCGTCCCTGCCGCTCTCTCGGGGATCGTCGCTTCCTTCATTCTCGCCATATCGCGCGCCATCGGCGAAACGATGGCGGTGACCCTGGCTGCCGGCGCCACCCCGAAGATGACGCTGAATTTCCTCGAGAGCGTGCAGACGATGACCGCCTACATCGTGCAGATCAGTCTGGGCGAGACGCCGCACGGTACGCTCGAGTACTCGACGATCTTCGCCGTTGGCCTCGTGCTGTTCCTGATCACTCTCGGCATGAACCTGTTCTCTCAGCGAATCACCCGGAAGTTCCGGGAGGTGTACGAATGAGTGGCGACCGATTCCGGCCGGCTGCCGGCCGACGGAGGCGGGCGGGAGCGATATTCAAGGCGATCTGTCTTGCCTCGATCGCGTTCAGCATCCTGATGCTGGCGCTCCTGTTGGTCGATGTCCTCCGGGACGGCTGGCGCTGGCTGTCGGTGGACTTCCTGACTCGATATCCCTCCCGTATCCCGGAGCGGGCCGGTATCAAGTCGGCGATCCTGGGCAGCTTGTGGATGATGGGTCTGACGGCATTGGTCAGCTTCCCCACGGGTGTGGGCGCCGCGATCTACCTCGAGGAGTACGCCCCGAAGAACTGGTTCACGAGAATCCTGCAGACCAATATCGCGAATCTCGCCGGAGTGCCATCGATCGTCTACGGCATCCTCGGCCTCGCGATCTTCGTGCGCTATTTCGCTCTCGGGCGCAGCGTCATGGCCGGCGCCCTGACTCTGGCCCTTCTCATTCTCCCCGTGATCATCATCGCCTCGCAGGAGGCGATCAAAGCCGTGCCGACATCGCTGAGGGAGGCGTCGTACGGTGTGGGCGCCACGAAGTGGCAGACGATTCGTCACCACGTGTTCCCGGTCGCGCTGCCGGGCATTCTCACCGGGACGATCCTCTCCCTGTCGAGAGCGATCGGGGAGACGGCTCCGCTGATCATGATCGGCGCTCTGACCTTCATCGCCTTTCCGCCCCGGAGCCCGATGGACCCGTTCACGGTTCTCCCGATACAGATCTTCAACTGGACGGCGAAGCCGCAGGCGGAGTTCCACGAGCTGGCAGCCGCCGCGATCATCGTGCTTCTCGTTCTGTTGCTGGCGATGAACGCGACGGCGATCTTCCTGCGCAACCGGTACCAGAAGAGGATCTGAGTGGAGATCAAGGGACAGGCTGCGCTCGAGACGCGAGACCTGAGCGTATTCTACGGCGACAGCCAGGCGGTCAAGACGATCTCGCTCCCGGTGCCGCGGAACCGCGTGGTCGCCTTCATCGGGCCGTCGGGCTGCGGCAAGAGCACGCTGCTCCGCTGTTTCAACCGGATGAACGACCTGATTCCCGTGGCCCGGGTCGAGGGAGCGGTGCTGTTTCATGGCACCGACCTGTACGACCCGGAGATCGACCCGGTGGAAGTCCGGCGGCGGATCGGAATGGTATTTCAGAAGCCGAACCCGTTCCCCAAGTCGATCTACGAGAACATCGCCTTCGGACTGCGGATCAACGGCTACCGTGGCGACCTCGACGACCAGGTGGAGAAGTCTCTTCGCTCGGCGGCCTTGTGGGACGAAGTGAAGGACCGGCTGCAGGACAGCGCGCTCGGGCTCTCGGGCGGACAGCAGCAGCGACTCTGCATCGCCCGGGCACTCGCCGTGGAGCCCGAGATCCTGCTCATGGACGAACCGGCCAGCGCCCTCGACCCGATCGCGACCAGTAAGATCGAGGACCTGATCGGAGAGCTGAAGCGGGAATACACGATCGTGATCGTGACGCACAACATGCAGCAGGCGGCTCGGGTCAGCGACTACACCGCGTTCCTCTACATCGGAGAGCTCGTCGAGTACGACGACACCGAGAAGATCTTCACCAACCCCGCAGAGGAGCGGACCGAGCAGTACATCACCGGCAGATTTGGCTGAGCGCTGAGCCCCTCGGGGCTCCGCCGCCCCAACACCAGGAGCGCGGATGTCGCACAAGGTATTCCAGGAACGGCTGGAGCGTCTCGAGGGACGACTGCTCGAGATGTCCTACTCCGTCCAGAAGCTCGTGGAGGAGTCGGTAAGCTACGCCTTGACCTCCGACGGCTCCGTCGAGGCGGTCCGCGCGGCCGACAAGGCCATCGATGCCGAGGAGGTAGCGATCGAGGAGGAGTGCATCGAGCTTCTGGCGCTCCACCAGCCGATGGCGCGGGATCTGAGACTGCTCGTCACGGTCCTCAAGATCAACTCCGACCTGGAGCGGATCGGAGATCATGCAGTGAACATCGCCGAGGCGGCCGAGCGTCTCCAGCGCTCCGTGCAGCCGCCCGCGATGCCCCCCGAGGTCCCCGAGATGAGCCGCATCGCGCTGGAGATGCTGCGTGACGCGATGGAGTCACTCGTGCATCGGAATGCCGAAGAGGCCCAGAGCGTCAGGGCCCGGGATGACCGGGTGGATGGCCTGCACGAATCGGTATTCCGCGTGATGCTCACGCACATGCTCGAAGCGAACATCTCGGCCTGCCTGCAGGTGATCCTGATCAGTCGCAACCTGGAACGGATCGCGGACCTCGCGACCAACATCGCGGAGGACGTGGTGTTCATGGTCGAGGGGATCACCGTGCGGCACGCGGGCGCGCCGGCCGACGACACCGGCAGCTAGAACCCCACCTGGAGGTTCAACAGAAACTGTCCGTCGGCCAGCCGCGGACCGGTGTGGGTCCGGTCGAGGGCCATCTCCTGCCCCGCAAGGGTCCCGTCCAGCCCGAACGCGTACTGCAGGCCCAGCCGACCGTAAAGGCCGGGCAGCACGTTGATGCCGAGAACGAGGAACCTGGTGGTCTCATCTCCCGGGGTGACCGTGCCGCCCGCCGTGCGAAAACTGTCGTAGCGGGCCAGGATCTCCGCCGCCGCCCACAACGTGTAGGAGCCCTGAGCGTACCAGCCCTCCGAGCTGAGGTCGCCGCCCGACGTCGGGTCGAAATCCGTCCGCAGGTACTCGCCCGCCAGGGCGAACTCCCGCCAGGCCACACGGGCGTTGGCTCCCCAGATGACACGGTCGCCCGTGAACTCGGTCAGCACCGGAACCGGTCGATCCACGCCTTCCTCAGGCAGCGAAAGCGGCAGGGCGAGAAGAGCGCTGTCTTCCGAAAAGGCCACACTCCCCGAGATCTCCCAGACGAAGTCCTCGAAGAACTCCACCTCGCCGACCGAATTCCAGCCGGCTCGCGCCGTCCACAGGAAGCCGTCGCCATCGTTTTCCCAGGACGGGCCGTTGCCGTTGTAGATGCCGCCCGCATAGTGGAGCCGGCCTTCCAGCGCCGCGCCCCGCAAGCCGAGTCCCAGCTGCCGGCCCGGGGCCAGGGCGAGCGACCCCTGAAAGCGCTCGACGAAGGGAATCTCGCTCTTGTCGGCGAGCGCTTCTCCCCCGAATCGCGATCGCGCGAGTCCCAGCTCCAGACGAAGGAATTCGTCGCGCAGCGGCACGCTGAGGGCGGCGTCGAGCAGGCGGAGGTCCTCTTCTCGCGTGCCGATTTCGATACCCGCTGCGTAATCGAACACGATGCCGATCCGTCCCGTCGCACCGAGCCGGGCATCGTAAAGAGCGAACCCGTCCCGGCCGCCCGTGTCGGACGACTCCAGCCGGAGCCCCGTCCGGAGAAGGCCATGAGGCTCGAAAGAGGGGCCATCCTGGGCAGCGGCCGGGGACGCCGCCCTGGTCTCATGGTCAGTTCGTCGTGTCCGCGCCTCCGGAGCGGAGCATCCCGCCCGGATAGAGAAACTTCCAACCACCGATGCCGATGGCCGCATTAATCCAGAAATGTGCCGCGATCGCTGGGAACAGGCTTCCCGTGCGAACGACCGGGATCGCCAGGAGGAACCCGAGCAGGGTCGCGCGCACGATTCCGATGAGCTTCTGGTACCCGTGCGAGATCCCGAACGACAGCGAGGTGACGACGACCGCCGGCCACGGCGACCCGAAAGCCTCCGCCAGAACCCCCTGCGAATAGCCGCGAAAGAGATATTCCTCGCCGACCGCGGCGATCGCGGCCAGCAGCAAGAACCCCCCGATCTCTCTTCCGTTCCGGGGCATCAGGGCGAACGACACATCGCTCTCCGTCAGCCCGAGTCGGCTCCCGACCCTGACCACGAGCCAGATCACGACGAGTCCCGCCGCGGCCGTCACGGCGGCCCAGGCGAAGGCGGCGGTCGGCGGGCCCACGGTCCATCCGGTGACCTCGGGAGGCACATCTCGCCAGGTTGCCGCCAGGAAGGTCAGCCCCGAAAAGAAAAGCAGCGACAGAGCGGCCGACAGGTAGACGGAGGTGCGCGCATCTCGCACGTCGTCCAGCTGATCGTCCGTGAGGCCGCCGCGCGCGGTCAGCAGCGGAAGGACCACGAGGAGCAGGGCCGCCACGCCGATCGCTATCGCGTCAACCGACAACGCGCCCCTCCCCCCGGTGCCGATTCGTTCGCATCGCACCAGACTACGGGACCGGCCGCCCGGTTGACAGGCAAGGCGCGGCGGCGGACGTTCTGAGCGGTCGATTCCGCACACTCGAGACGCGGGTGCCCATGCTTCTCCGTATCGCCATCTCGCAATTCCGGCCCGAAAAGGGCGACCTCCCGAGAACCCTGGATCGCTTCGGCGAGTCCATGGCCGCGGTCAAGGCCCTCGACACTCCGCCGGACGTGGTGGTCTTTCCCGAGACGGCGCTCACCGGCTACTTCCTCGAGGGGGGCGTCCGGGAGCACGCCATCGGGGCCCACGCACTGCTCGAAGAGCTCGGGGAGCGATATCGGAGCGCGCCGGGGCCCGACAGGCCCCTCGACCTCGCCATCGGCTTCTTCGAGCTGTTCGAGCACCGGATCTACAACTCGGCCCTGTATGCCGAGCTCGCCCCCGAACCCCGCCTGGTGCACGTGCATCGAAAGCGATCCGTGCGTTCGACACTCGCTGGGGCCGGACGGCGATGCTGATATGCGAGGACATGTTTCACTCCGTATCGCCGATGCTGGCCGCGCTGGACGGAGCGCAGGCCCTGATCGTCAGCAGCGCGTCCCCGGCCCGCGGCATCGAGCCCGGACCGGGTCGGCCCGCCAACGTGGAGCGTTGGGAGCGACTCGCGCGGGCCGCGGCCGAGGAACACGGGGTAGCGGTCGCCGTCTCCCAGTTGCTCGGATTCGAGGGGGGCAAAGGCTTCGCCGGCGGTTCAGTGGCGTGCGGGCCCCGAGGCGATGTCCTGTGGCGAGGCCCGCTCTGGGAAGAAGCACTCCAGCTCGTGGAGCTCGACCTGGGGGAGATCACGGCAGCGCGCGCGGACCAGCCGATGCTCTCCGACCTCGAGCGTGCGCTTCCGCTGTTGATCGCTTCCCGCGACGACGGCGATCGCCCGGACGATTGCCCGGAGGCCGACTTCGTGCCTCCCGAACTGCTGGCGATCGACGCGGCACTGGTGGACGAGTGGCTCGTCCGTTTTCTCCAGGACGAGATGGTACGGCGCCGCGGCTTCGAGCGGGCGGTCGTCGGACTGTCGGGCGGCGTGGACTCGGCCGTCACCGCCGCACTCTGCGCCCGGGCACTCGGATCGGAGAACGTGCACGCGTTCCTGATGCCGTACCGGACCTCGAACCCGGAGAGCGCGGAACACGCGATGCTGGTCGCCGACCAGCTCGGAATCCCCACCCGCACGATCGAGATCACGGCCGCAGCCGATGGCTACCTGGTGGAGCACGAATCGGACGCCGACGCGACCCGTCGGGGAAACGTGATGTCCCGGCAGCGGATGATCGTGCTGTTCGACCAGGCGGCGAAGCTGTCGGCCCTTCCGGTCGGGACCGGGAACAAGTCCGAGCGCCTGCTCGGCTACTTCACCTGGCACGCCGACGACTCTCCCCCGATCAACCCGCTCGGCGATCTGTTCAAGACGCAGGTGTGGGCACTCGCCCGGCACCTCGGCCTGCCGGACGAGGTCGTGGAGAAGCCTGCGACGGCCGATCTCGTGCTCGGTCAGACCGACGAGGCCGATCTCGGGGTCTCCTACGGCACCGCCGACCTGATCCTCCACCACCTCGTGACGGGTCGCTCGGCGGAGTGGATCGTCTCCGCCGGCTTCGACGCGGATGCGGTGGCGCGCGTGCAGAGCCGGCTCGATGGCACCCACTGGAAGCGGAACCTGCCGACGGTGGCGATGCTCTCGGCCACGACGATCGGCGAGTGGTACCTTCGGCCGGTGGACTACTGACGAAGGAATGACGGGAGGGGCGGACCTCGCAGTCTCGCCCCTCCCGTCGGCTTTCCAGCCTGCCTGCGTCTGCGGCAGGCCTATCGGGGTGCGTCGCGGTTCATCCGCCTTCCCCTCCGACCTGCGGTGCGACGGCGAGCAGGCTCGAGCGCCATCCCTCGACCTCCTCGAGGAAGGCCGCCGCGAGACCGACCAGGTCGGCGTCGGGCGCGTCCCGACCCACGGTGCGTGCCTCCACCCGGG
>JARRPA010000186.1:0-4262 GCA_037383305.1 Gemmatimonadota bacterium
TGAACTGGTGGGGCCGCATGTCGAAGCCCGAGCTGATCGAATCGTAGTCCCGCGGATACCGTTCGCTGAACACGAGCTTTCCGTCCCGCACGACGACCAGTCGGTCGACGTTGCCGAACTCGTTTGCCCTCACCGCGCTGTCGAGCGCGAACAGAGGGACGGGATCCAGGCCCGTCGCCTCGAAGGAGGCCCGCTCCCAGGATTGTGCGATCGCCGGAGATCCGAGAGCGGACAGGCCGATCCCCGCGACGACGACGACGGCACGGGTGCGATGTCGGGCCCAGACCACTCGTACGGCCACGGGATTCATCCGTTGATTCTCCTCGTAATGGGTCTCGGACTGCCGGCAGATTCACTCTCCCGACACCGGGCCGAGTCGGAGCGATCCGTACTCCCCGGGGCCGATGTCCGCGGTCACCGACCGATTTTCGCTGTGATCGACAGCTCTTACGATATCGTTGTCATTGCTGGGATTGTATAGATGTACTTCCAGTGAATTCGACACAGAACGCAGGAGCGTCGGCAGGGAGTGGCGCGCTTCCACGCGAACCGGCGGCGTGAGTGGTGCCAGGTCCGGCTTCGCCCGGTATGCGATCAGGGGGTGCGCCGACTCGAGGCCGGCACGCTCGGCGTGCGAGAATTCGAACCCTGCGTGCGGCCGGAGAGCATAGCGGATCGCGTGCGGCCCTTCCTGCGCCGCTCTGTAGTTGGTCTCCCAGTAGTTGTTCATGAGATACGAAAAGAGCACCGGAGATGGGTCCACTCGTTCCCGCCAGCCGGTCACGATCGCGTCCGACCCCGGCGCACCGAACTGCACCAGGGGAGCGTCCACCGATACGAGGTGGAGACCGCCCGAACCGTCGTGAAGATCCGCCCACCTCTCGACCGCATACCAGTTGCGATTCGCCCCGGGAGCCTGGTCCACGTCGGCTCGGAAGGGAGCCCGGGCCCCGCCCACCATGCGTTCGGAGGAGGCCCGAGACAGCGCCAGCGGGAACCGGATGAGAACGGCCTCGGGTTCGAGAGTCCACTCCTTGTCGAAGCGAAGCTCGAGCTCCAGTCGATCGCTGCCCGCGAGGAGGCGCACGACCAGCGTGAGGCCTTGCCGGGTTCCCGGCGCCTTCCGACGCACGACGGCGCGCCAGACGATCGGACCGGCGTCCGTCACCTCCACGCTTCCGCTGGCTGCCTGCAGGGACTGCGCCGGATCCCGCCCGGGCACGTAGATCCACTCGGCCAGCGCGTCTCCCTCCGGCACGAGATTGCGCCCGGGCCCGCTCCCGTCGATCCGCCGCAACGACTCGATCCGACCGGAAAGGGGAGCCAGACCCACCTGGAGGATTCCGTTGTCCAGGACGATCCGGCTCTCCGCGTCGGCCACGACTCCCGGTGCGGCCACGGATGCCTCCGGCCCGGTCGTCCGGAGGAGCCGCACCGATCCGAACCCGGGAACGGAGGGTGACCGGAACGCGATCCCGCCTCCTCGAAGTCGCTGACAGATCAGCGGTTCGCCGTCTTCGGTCGAGACAGCCGAAAAGTCGGCGGTCATTCCTCGATCGAGGACCACGACATCGGACCGTTCCCAGCCGAGTGGATTCACGACTTCGATCCACCCCGGGTGATCCCCGTTCGAAATCTCCCTGTCGATCCGATCGCTGAGAGACGCCGCCACGAGGGCGTTCGTGCGTTGCGCCGCTTCCCGCACGAACGCCTGTTTCCGTTCCCACTGGCCTCGCACCAGGTCTGCGTCCGGTTCGCTGATGCTGTTCCAGGCCCCCCACGTATGCTCGTAGGAGAGCAGTACGCTGCGCCACGCGGCGTAGACCGCGTCGCGATCGAGACGGGTCCCGCACATGGCGGCCAGCGTTTCGGCGGCCGCCAACCACTCGGCCGACCGCCGGATCGATTGCGTCTCACGTGCGGTCGAAGCGACGCCATCTTCCCAGATTCCATTCAGGTCCGCCCGCACGACCGGGAACTCGGAGCCGGCGCAGGCCTCGAGCGCCGCCAACGCGCTCTCCGAGCTGCCGATCACGAGTCGCGGCGACTCGTATCTTTCGTTCCAGGCCCGGACCGTGTCGGACAGGGTCGGGTCCGGAGGACCGTTGTCAGATCCGATGTTGTAGCGCAGCGCGGTCACCGGGTGTTTCCAGCCGCGGTCGCGCAGGGACTCGACGGCCGATAGAACCCGGTCGGCGTCGAGGCGCGTCTCCAGGTGTTCGTAGCCCAGCCCGGTATGGAACAGCGAGTATCCCTCTCCGTGCACCCACACCAGAACGCGATGCTCGCCGTTCGGGGACTCCCACCAGAACGGCCGGTCCCCCCAGGTCTCGAGGAATCGGCCGATCCGATGCCAGCGATTCGGGCCCACCGAAAGGTACCGGACCCCGGCCCGTGAGAGGACTTCCACGAGCCCCCAGGCGAAACCCGGAATGTCCGTGAACATCGCCGAGCGGATCGGGATGCCGGTGCGCTCTGCCAGCTTCCGTGCAGGCTCCAGCTCGCGGACCAGTCCTTCCGCGGTCGCGATCCCGGTCAGGAGGTTCGTGTGCAGCGCGTCGAGGTGGATCCAGCCGCGACGGATGCCTTCGAACAGCCGCTCGTTCTCGTCATCGTCGTGATTCTCGAGGTAGGTCTCGACCGCCCAGACGGCTTCGGGGTGCCAGACGAATCGCGCCTCCGGAGGGAGAGAATCGCTTTCAGCGCCCAGCCGAAGAGCCTGCTCGAGATGGTTCCACTGCAGCCGTTCCACTTCGTCCTGCAGATGCGTGTAGCCGATGTCGAGATGGGTATGGTGGATCAGGTGGATCGTCAGCGGATCCACCGGGTCGACCGGAACCCGCGCATCGTACCGTTCTCCGCCGACCGCGAAGGCGATCGGTACCTCGGCCGCCTGCTCGACCGCAGGCACCTCGAGCGAGAGTCGGGTGTGACCGAAGCCGGTCTTGACCCGCTGCGTTCCTGCCTCGCTCTCGAGGACGAACGGCCCCCCGGCATCGAGTCGCAGCAGGTCCACCCGGATCTCCTGACGCGGACCCTCGCTCGACCGGACGATCGCGGGAACGGGATGGCAGTCGATCCGGGGTCGGACTTCATGATCGAAGACCAGGAACCAGGTCCGCGTGCCGGCGCTCTCTCCGCGGACCGAGAGTCCGAGGGGCGCTCCCGGGCTCACGAGGGCTGCCGGTACGTGCAGAAACAGGAAACCCATCGCATCGGCGTATCGATCGACCAGCGTCACCCGGAGCTCGCCTCGCACTCCCTCGACGCCCTTCCACTCCAGGGTCTCTTGCGCGGCCACCTGCGGGTTCTCGAATCGAAGCACCGGACGGTCATCGATCGAGAGCTCGAATGCGCGACGGTCGTCGTTCGCGTCGATACCGGCGAGCATCACGAAGGTGACCGTATCCAATGCGGCGAAATCCTCCGGCACCGGTGCCGTTTCCCATCGGATGGACCGCGACTCGTCCTCCGAGCGGACCACCCGGCACCGGGTCACGCCGGGGATCGGAGCGTGGTACTCGAGTTCCTCGCCCGAGACCGCGCGCGCGAATCCCGGAACCGTGGTGGACGGGAGCAGGATCCGCATCAGTCCGTCCGGAATCGGTATACGGTCTTCGATCGGTACGCCTCGCCGGGCCGTAGCACGGTCGAGGGAAAGTCGACCTGGTTCGGTGAGTCCGGGAAGTGCTGGGTTTCGAGACAGATACCGGATCTCGGCCCATACACCGCCCCGTTCTTTCCGGGAATCGAGCCGCCGAAGAAGTTCCCCGAGTAGAGCTGGATGCCCGGCTCGGTGGTGAGTACTTCCATCACGCGGCCGCTCTTCGGGTCCCGGAGCCGCGCCGCGAGGGCGACCGTCCCGTCTCCGGTCCAGTCATCGAGCACGAAGTTGTGGTCGTATCCGCCCGCGATGCCGAGTTGTTCGACGTCCGCATCGATCCTCGCTCCGACCGCCACCGGCTTCCGAAAGTCGAAGGGCGTGCTCTCTACGTGACGAAATTCGCCCGTGGGGATCAGCTTCCGGCCCACGGGAAGGAAGCGGCTGGCGTACAGCTGGAGATCGTGGCCGAGGATCGATCCGGAGTCGTGGCCCGCGAGATTCCAGTAGTCGTGGTGCGTCAGGTTGACGACCGTGGGCGCGTCCGTGGTGGCCTCGTACTCGAATTCGAGCTCGTTTCCGTTCGTGAGCGAAACTGTGACCGTGGTCTCCAGACGGCCCGGATACCCCTCCTCCCCGGCCGCGCTGACCCGTGAAAGAA
>JARRPA010000187.1:0-4976 GCA_037383305.1 Gemmatimonadota bacterium
CCGAGGCCCGAGGTCCCGAACTGGTACCCCGCGTTCAGATCGAATACGGTGTACGCCTCTACCTCACCGGTGTAGACGCCCGATGCGACCGGGAATCCGTCTACGTATCGGCCCCTGACCGCGCCGCTCAGTCCCCCGCCGGGCTCCCGGTAGGCGGCAGTGAGCGAACCCTTCCAGCGCGGTGCATTGAGAGGCACTTCGCGCGTCGCGGGATCATCGCTGTCCCCCGTCAGGAATACATCCTTCTCCACCCAGGAGATCGTTCCCCCGAATTCCCAGCGTTCATCGAGAACGTAGGTGAGCGATGCATCGGCGCCGAAGTAGCTGAAGTCGCCGAGGTTCCGGTAGGTGAGGAGGATCGGGGACGCCGTGCTTCCGCCCGCCGTCGTCGGCGCGATCACTCCGAAGGGCACCTGGCCGATCTGCTCGGCGAGCGTCGCGGCCGTGGCGAGGGCCGTGGCCTCATCCGGGAAAGCCACGCCTACCAGGGGCAGGAACTGCTCCGTGAGGTAGGCCTCGGTCTGCGCCTGCGGGAGGAAGATGTTCGGCGTGAACGGCTCCAGGGCCGAGACGAAGTTGTCGACGTCCGTGTAGTACAGGTTGGCACCCAGAAGAAGGTTGCTTCCGAGAAGCAGCCCCTTGTATCCGACCTCGAATGTCTGCCAGATCGTCGGCTCGAGGGCCGGGACATCGGGAATCTGCCTGAGATCCAGAACCGGGTTCACGAAGGTACCCGAGCTCAGATCGGCCGTAGCCGCGATCACCGGGATGTCGCTCGCGGTAGGCAGGCCCTGCGAGGCCGCGATCTGACCGAGCAGGTCGCCCGCAGAAGGGTTGGCGAGGCTCACGACCGCGATCGCCTCCTGCCATACCTGCTCGGTCGTCGTCGGTAGGAAGTCTCGTGCCGTCTGTCCGAGCAGCGGCGCGAACGGGGACATGTGCTGAGGAATCCCGTTCATGTCGCGGTTGAAGGTGAACCCGTTCTCGGTTACGCCCTGGGCCCGGCCGTCATAGTAGAACGGGCCGATGATCGGCACCGGCTGCGCGGCGATGTCGAGGAACAGGTTCAACGTGTTCGGGGTCGAGAACGCCCGGTTGAAGCTCGCCCTGATGCTGCGTTCCGGCGTGGGCTTGAACACGATCGCCGCGCGCGGCGAGAAAATCAGGTCTTCGAGCCTCGAGTGATCGTCCAGCCGGGCGGCCGCGACGAAGTTCCATTTGTCCGTGAATCGGCCGTCGTACTGAACGTACCCTCCGATCTCCGTGACGTCGTCATCGTCCTCGTGCCTGCCGTTGATCGTCCCCTCGGACTTGGGATTCGTGTACAGGTAATCGAGGCCGTAGGTAAGGCCGTTCTTCTCGTTGATGTCGAAGCCGTGCTGCAGCTGGCCCACCAGCTGGTACGACTTGTCGATCAGCGGACGGCCGGATCGAAGCAGATAGCTCTGGTCGTTCGAGTTGTTGTTCCAGAATACCTGCCCGAACAGACGTTTCCAGTTGAATCGGCCCTGGAGGTAGGTGTAGCCCCAGTCGCGCACCTGACCGGCCCCGATTCCCGTCAGGTCGACGCTGTTGATCGCCTGCGTGCGTCCCCCCGACAGTACGATCGAGGTCTCTTCGTTCGGCCGGAAGTCGCTGCGCAGATCGAAACCCCAGCGCTGGATGTCGTAGTCACGACCATCCGCCACGTTGTCGACGCGCGTGACGAGTTCCGCCTGTCCTCCCCCGGAGGTGATGTCGAGATCGCCCGCGAAGTTGAAGCATGCCGGATCGGCAGGATTGTACCCTGCCGCGATACAAGCGTCAGCTACCTGCTGTTGGGCGGCCTCGACCGGATCGGTGTAGAAGAAGTCCTTACCACCGAAATACTGCGCGGAAGCCTTGATTCCGAACGTTCGCGCTTCGTTCGCCCAGGCTACGCGGCCCTCCGCCTGCCCGGTGAATTCACGGGACGAGTCGAAGCTATCGGTGCTGCCCTGGTGCCGGAGTCCGGGGGCCACGGAAATCGTCGCACCCGGATCGTCGATCGGCGACTGGGTGAGGAAGTGAATCACGCCGTTGGCGGCATTCGGTCCGTACAGCGCCGAGCCCGGACCCAGCACGACCTCGACCCGGTCCAGGTCGGAGTTCGTCGTCGGGTTGAAGTAGGAGATGTTCACCCGCAGAGAGGGAACCCGTGAGATCCGATAGTCGGTCAGGTTCAGGGTGGCACCCGAGAAGACGTTGTTGAAGCCCCGTACCACTACATAGCTGCTCTGCAGGCCGGTGTTCACGAAGTCGACGCCCGCTTGCTCCTTCACGTGATCGACCGGCGTGACGGTCGGCCGCTCGGCGATGTCCTCGCGCGACACCACCTCCACCGCGGCCGGCGCGTCGAGAGCCTTCTCGACGCGTTTGGATGTCGTCACCGTGATCGGATTCAGATTGAAGCTCCGCTCCGAGAGCGAAGCGTTCACCGATGTCGTGGCACCGGGACGCACGACCACGCCGTCCCGGGTGACGATCTCCCAGCCGGGAAGCGTGAAGACGACGTCATAGCTTCCCGCGGGTACGCCCGAGATGCGGAAGGCGCCGCTCGAGGAAGAGAAGGCGCCCTCGGCCACGCTGCCGTCCGGTCTGACCACCTCGACCTGAACCGTCGAGAGACCGGTTCCGGTCGACTGGTCGGTGATGGTGCCCGAGATGGCTCCCTCCTGCGCGAGTCCGGCACGCGGGATCACGAACAAGAGGAAGAACGCCGGGAAGATCAGGAGCCACGATCGAACAGGCCGTCTCTCCATAAGAGCGCCTCGCTGCAGGATTGGGAGGTGATGCGCCATTCCCTGACTGCCTCGGCCGACGGGTCCGGCGCTACCGGATCGCAGTCGGACGAATTGTATCCGGTGTTTCTCCGGGATCGCAAGCCAGATGCCGCGAGGCGCCTTCATTCACGGCAGGAAGATCCGCGGCATGCCAGGCGCGAATGGAGGGGCAATGCGGACTGGATGCAGAACGGGCCCGGAAGTTCCCGGGCCCGCTCTGTTCCCTCGAGGAAGCCGTACAGCTCCGTCTCAGGCGGATCCTCGCTCGATCGCGTGCACCGCGTCGATCATCTTCTGCGCGCTCTCTTCCATGTCGATCACGATGCGATCGACGCGAGACACGAAGTAGTTGTGGGCGATGTTGATCGGGATCGCGATCGCCAGACCGGTTGCCGTCGTGATGAGGGCCACCTTGATCCCTCCGGCCACCAGAGTCGCTTCCACTTCGCCGGCGATCTCGATCGCCTGGAAGGCCTGGATCATCCCGATGACGGTCCCGAGGAAGCCGAGCAGCGGCGCCACGTTGGAGAGCGTCGCGAGCCACACCAGACCGCGCTCCAGCTTCGATACTTCGATCGCCCCGGCGTTCTCGATCGCCTGCGTGACGCGTGCGGTACCCTCCGTGTAACGCCGAAGGCCGGCAGCCAGAATGTTGCCGGCCGGGGAGTTCGAGTCCTCGCACAGAGACAGCGCCTGATCGAGACGCTGTTGAGCGATCAGGCCATCCACTTCCTTGAGGAGCCTGCGATTCTTCGCGGCCTTGATCTGCAGGTCGAAGAACTTCCATACGATGATGAGAAGGCCGATCGCGAGGCAGATGCCCAGCGGCCACATCATGAAGCCGCCGGCTTCCCAGAGGTCGGCCAGTCTGAGCTCTTGCCCCTGCCCGAGCGTCGGCGTCTCCTGCACGAGCCAGAGAGCGGCTCCAGTCACGCTTGCCAAGTTGTCCTCCGACGTTTTGGTATCCGGTTCCGGAGTCCCGAGAAAACACGGGGTCCGCAAGCTATCCGGCGCATTCGGCCGATGTCAAGGGAATCTCCGGGGTGACTGCGACTCGCAGGCGACCAGTTCGCGGGTCGCCGGGTGTCGCGGTTCGTTCAGTACCTTCGAGGAAGGGCCACGCTCGACGATACGACCTTCGTGCATCACCGCGACCCGATCCGAAAGGTGTCGCACCACCGACAGGTCGTGTGCGATGAGCAGCAGAGACAGGTCAAATCGGTCCCGCAGCTCCATCAGCAGATTCAGGACCTGGGCCTGAATCGAGACGTCCAGCGCCGAAACCGGCTCGTCGGCCACGATCAGCACCGGTTCGACCGCGAGTGCCCTCGCGATCGCGATCCGCTGTCGCTGCCCGCCCGAAAACTCGTGCGGATAGCGGCGGGTGGAATCCGGGGGCAACCCCACGAGCGAGAGGAGGTCCCGGATCCGGGAGTCGGCGGCTCGTTCGGATGCGATACGCTCGGCCAGATTCCGGCCCCGCCAGGTGACACGACCGGAGTCCGGCTCCTCGAGGCCCAGCATCAGACGCGCCAGCGTGCTCTTTCCGGAGCCCGAAGGACCGACGAGCGCCAGCGTCTCTCCGTCGTGCACCTCGAGGGCGACTCCTCGCACGACCTCCACCCGGTCCGGTCTTCGAAGCCGTACGGACGCGGCGCGCCCTCTCTCGTACCCTCGGGTGACGTCCCGGGCCGAAAGAAGGGCCTCGGGTCTCCCGGTCCCGACCGGACCGCTTTCCGGGGTCTTCATCGCTGCGTCTCTTCGAGCAGCCAGCAGGCCGCGCGCGTCGAGGGCCCCTCCAGCGTCGGTGGGTATCTCTCCGCACACTTCCGGTTCGCCCGCTCGCACCTCGGATGGAAACGACACCCCGAGGGCCAGTGGCCGATGGAAGGCACGGTCCCGGGAATCGACGCGAGCCGGGTGCCGGGGCTCTCCGGGTCCGGGATCGACCGAAGGAGACCGACCGTGTAAGGGTGGGCGGCACGCGAAAGGACCGCTTTCGTCTCACCATCTTCCACGATGCGTCCCGCATACATGACGGCGACGCGGTCGGTCACCCGTGCCGCGACCGCCGGGTCGTGGGTGATCAGCAGCAGCGCCAGCCCCCGGTCCCTGCGCAGCCGATCCAGTAGCTGGAGGATGGCGCTCTGAACCGTGACGTCGAGGGCGGTAGTC
>JARRPA010000188.1:0-4246 GCA_037383305.1 Gemmatimonadota bacterium
TCGCCAGCGCCCCGGCGACGCCATAAATCAGCAGCGAACAGAACCGTCCCCACGCCACCTCGTTCCGGTTCAGCCAACCCAGGTCTTTC
This sequence comes from Gemmatimonadota bacterium, assembly GCA_037383305.1. Lineage (GTDB taxonomy): Bacteria > Gemmatimonadota > Gemmatimonadetes > Palauibacterales > Palauibacteraceae > Carthagonibacter. The sequence continues at coordinate 90 of JARRPA010000188.1, forward strand.
CCGAGATCGTGCGTGGCGGCGGCGGCCCCGACCGTTACGAAACTGTCGGCCGTTGACATGATGGCCGAAAAGTAGGCCGATAGCATCAGGCCCGTAAGACCGACCGGCAGCACCGTACGCAGCAGCAAATCTGGGGCGGGCAGGAAATCGCCGTCGAAGTGGACGAGGCAGAGGCCACGGATGTCGTGCTGAAGCCAGGGCAGATGTCGTTGCATCATGGGCGGATGTTCCATTCCTCGGGGCCGAACGTGTCGGACGACCGGCGCATCGGCGTGGCGATCCGCTATGTCACGCCGGGCGTGAAGCAGCTTGTCGGGGACCGCGACTATGCCATGCTGGTGCGTGGGGCGGACTCGTCGCGCAACTGGATCAATATCGCGCCACCGTCCGCGGCCTTCGACCCGGATGCAATGGCGCTTTATGACCGCATCCTTGAAGACCAGTCCACGGCCCTGACCGCGGGGGCCGCGCAAACCGTCGGCCTCTATGCCGGCACGAAGCAGGAAGCCTGAGCCGATGACCGAGACCGCGAAGACCGTGAATTTCACGCAGATGAAGGATGGCACGCGCGAGGAATACCTCATGCTGCGCGAGATCGAGGCGCCGTTCGTCCGCATGACACCGGACCGCATCCTGAAGGCCCTGCGCGATCAGGCAGAGGAGACGATCGAGGGCTACCGCATCGACCGCCTGACCCACGGGCTGCAATCGGCCACGCGGGCCTGGCGGGACGGGGCCGACATCGACTGGGTCGTGGGCGCGCTGCTGCACGACATCGGCGACGGCTTGGCGCCGCAGAACCATGATGAATTCGCCGCGGCGATCATCCGCCCCTACATGCGCGAAGAGGTTGTCTGGTCAGTCCAGCACCACGCGGCATTCCAGATGGTCTATTACGCCCACCACTACGGCTGGAACCAGTACGAGCGCGACAAGTACCGGTACCAGTCGGCCGAGTTCCAGTTCAGCGATCTGAGCAGTGAAGTCCGTCAGTCGCTCCGGCTTCGATTCAATTGACTCCATGTAGTACAGCTCGTTCGGACGATCCGGTTCATTCGCGATGAATGTAAAGGCCCCAGTCTGGGAAACGCTCAGGCCGTAGTCCAAGCTCAACGGACCGAGATCGATCTGGCGGGATCGTCCTTCTAGCGGTTGGTACCAAAGGCCGCTGGTCGTCCCTTTGGCTGTAGGAATCAGTAAGCCTTGGCTATCGGCAGCCCACCGAACTGACCACACGTCAGCAGGTTCAAGAGGCCGGGTCAGGTTCCGTCCCGGTCCGTTCCGGTGTTCAAGCCGTCGAGGCTGTTCAAGGCGGAGGTCGACGAACGGATGCCCTGACGCTGCCATCCCGACGGCGCCGTGCGAACGGCGGGATCCCACGGTATCGGGTCCGCCGATCGCACGATCCGGATTCAGCGTGAAGAGAACCAGTCCCGCAACAACTCGGCGCCCCGGCTCAGGACCTCGTCCTCCACGGAGAAGTTGAGGCGCAGCAGACCGGGGGTACCGAAGGCTTCTCCCGGCACGCATGCGACGCCTGTCTCCTGGAGCAGGGCCTCTGCCACCTGTGCTGAGTCGACGCTTCCCGCGCCGCCGCCGATTCTACCGTACAGATAGATGGCGCCCGGCGGCAGCGGAACCTCGAATCCGTCGATCCCCTGCAGTTCGGAGTGCGCCGATCTGCGTCGCCGGTCCAGGACCTTCCGGAAGTCGGCGATGACCTTTTCCCGACCTTCCGATGCGAGGACGGCCGCCGCGGCGAACTGCGACGGCCCGGCCGCGGCGGAGGTCGTCTGGCTCTGCAGGTCGGACGCCTTCCTGATCAGTTCCGGGGGTCCGACGGCCCAGCCGATACGCCAGCCGGGCATCGAGAACGCCTTCGACATGCCGTCCATCGCCACCACGTGGTGCGGACGGTCCTTTACGTCGAAAACCGACGGAGCCGGCGATCCATCGTAGTGAAGACGCCGATAGATCTCATCGGAGAGGATCCAGATGTCGTGCTCGCCGGCCCACGCGCAGATCGTCTCCAGGGTCTCCGCATCCAGCACCGCTCCGGAAGGATTCGAAGGGCTGTTGAGGAAAAGCCCGCGAGTCGATTCCGTCCGCATCGACTCCAGCCGGTCCACGGTCAGCGCGAATCCCTGCTCGAAGTCGGTGGGTACGATGACCGGGGTCGCCCGGGCGAGCTCGACGATCGCCAGATACGAAGTCCAGTACGGCGCCGGAATCAGAACCTCGTCGCCCTCGCCGAAGAGACAGAAGCAGAGATTGAACAGAGCCTGCTTCACGCCGGCGCTGACCAGAACCCCGCTCGGGTCGGAGGGAGCATGGGCCGAGGTCTCGATGAGGTAGCGCGTCACGCCCTCCCGGAGCTCGGGAAATCCGGGGGTCGGTGGGTATCCGGTTCGACCGGCCCGAACCGCAGCGGCCGATCCCTCGGCCGCGACTTCGGGCGTGGCGAACGAAGGCTCGCCGGCTGACAGGTCTATGATCGAGCGCCCCTCGGCCCGCATCTTCCGGGCACGGGCCGTGATGGCCAGCGTCGCCGAGGGCTTCAGCGCAGAGACATTGCTGGAGAATCGCACGAAAACTCCCGCGTCGGGTAATTGAAGCGGATGGGAGGGGGCGATAGTTTGCGCCCCGCGCACCACCAGGGTCCCGGCTTCCGAGCGGCGTGGGGACCCGGTATGTCCATGCGAAACGTATTCCTGGCGCATCGAAGGCGTCAAGAAGGCCGAAAGGGTCACGATCGATGATCAGTGAGACAATCACCGCCCTGGATCCTCAGGCGGCTATCGGTGTGGCAAAGCGGTTCTTCACGGATCCCCAGTCGCCACTTTCCGCGACGGTGGTCGAGCAGGGGGAGGACCACCTCGCGGTGGAGACATTCCGCAGCACCGTTGCCGTGTCGGCCTTCCCGGATCCGGACGGAAAGGGGACCCGCGTGCGCGTCAGCACTCTCCGCCGAAACGATGCGCTGGGCAAGCTGCTCACGTTGCTCGCGACGGAGGTCCCGTCCAGCCAGGAGGGCGAGGCGGAGGCGCGACAGGGCTCGACCGGAGCCGTGGGACGGGATGGGTCGTCGGAATGACGCCCGGCGAAATTCCGATCCACGTCCTGCTGTTCGGCTACTACCGGGAGCTCCTCGGGGCTCCGAGCGTGGAGGTGTCGCTGCCTGCCGGGGCGCGCGTCGAGGATCTCCTCGGCCGCCTTCGACAACTGCCGGAGCTGGCGGTGCTTCCGGATCGCCCGGCGGTGGCGGTGAACCGGCGGTATGCGGACAGTTCGCGCTCCCTCTCGCGGGGCGACGAGGTCGCACTGCTTCCTCCGGTGGCCGGTGGCTGATCCGGACCTGATTGCACGCGTGGTCGATCGGACGATCTCGTCAGCCGATCTCGCGAACGAGATCGCGTCGGACCAGGACGGTGCCGTCGTCTGTTTCGAGGGCAGGGTGAGAACCCGGAACCGAGGTCGGCAGGTCGTCCGACTGCACTATGAAGCCTATTCCGAGATGGCCGACGAGACGCGGAGAGAGATCGCGGTCGAGGCGCTCCGGCGTCACGGGGCTCGGACAGTCGCGGTCCTCCACAGGATCGGAACGCTCGAGATCGGAGAGGTGAGCGTGGCGATCGCCGCATCTGCGGCTCACCGGTCGGACGCATTCGAAGTCGTCCGATACGTGATCGAACAGGTGAAGGACCGACTGCCGGTCTGGAAGAGGGAGGAATATGCCGATGGCTCGAGCGAGTGGCTTGACGGGGTGAGCCCGCCTGCCGAAAGGGAAGGTTCCGAGTGAGAGACGGTCTGGGCCGCACGATCGACTACCTCCGGATTTCGGTGATCGACAAGTGCAACCTGCGCTGCACGTACTGCATGCCGGTGGAGGGATTCGAGTGGATTCCCCGGGCGGAGCTTCTCACCTACGAGGAGATCACGGCCGTCGTCAGGGAAATGGTGGACATGGGCCTTCGTCGCGTCCGGATCACGGGCGGAGAGCCACTGATCCGGCAGGATCTGCACATTCTCGTGAGAATGTTGAGAGAAGTGGAAGGTCTCGAGGAGATCTCGCTCTCGACCAACGGAATCCTCCTGCCCCGCTTCGCGACCGAGCTTCGGCTCGCCGGGTTGGACCGTATCAATATCAGCGTCGATAC
>JARRPA010000189.1:0-9515 GCA_037383305.1 Gemmatimonadota bacterium
AGTCCGTAGTCGTCGATCTCCGGGCGCGCCATTTCGGGGATCTCCGCCCATGCGACATGCCGGGAGCCGGGACCGTGGCACGCCTCGCAGCTCACGTCGATTTCCGACCAGGTGGTCTCGAAGCTCTTCGTCTCGGGGTCGTAGCCCTTGCGCAGGTTGGTGGAATGGCATTCGGCGCACATGCCGTTCCAGTTCATCGCCGCTCCGGTCCAGTGCAGCCAGTCGCCCGGGGGATAGTCGTGATCCGGATAGAGGTCGAACCACTCCTCCCGCTCGGTGTCCCAGGCGACGGTCAGGTTCTGCAATCGGCCGCCGGGCATCGGCACGAGATACTGCTGCAGCGGTTCCCAGCCGAAGGTGTGGGTGACTTCGAACTCGGCCATCTCGCCGTCCGGGCCCTCGGTCCAGACGAAGTACCGGCCGTCACGGCGGGTGAACCGGGAGGTGATACCGTCGTGATCGAACTCCGAATCATCGAAGTCTCCCCGCACGCTGGTCGAATCGGCCACCGCCATCGCGTTGTCGTGGTTCGATCCGGTCCACGCCTCGGTGGCGGCCTCGTGACAGTCCGCGCAGGCCTCGCGCCCCACGAACTCATCGGTCGCGACCTCATCCGCCGCCCGAACGGCATGCTGACGGGACTCCTTGATCGCGTAGAGGGGCACGGTCAGGACGATCACCGCGGTGGCCGCCACTCCGGCCCGCTTCCAGCCCCACATCGGATCCCGGCTCACGCGTAGGTCACCTGGTCGGGCGCGAACGCGTCGCGTCGCAGCTTGCGTCCGAGGTCCACCTTCACGATCCCGTTCTCGATCCGGACCGGGTATGCATCCAGCGGACGCGGCGCCGGCGGTTTCTCCACCACGCCCCGCCGGTCGAAGGCGGATGCGTGACACGGACAGAGGAATCGTCCCTCTTCCTCCACCCACGGCACGGTGCAGCCGAGGTGCGTGCAGGTTCGTGACAGGGCGAGGAAGCCGCCGTCATCGAGACGGACGAGGTAGAACTTGCCCGCCGGGAACGCCGTCACGGTACCGGGCTCGAAGGCGTCGAGCGGACCCGCGGACAGGATCGGAAGCGTCTCCTCCACCGCGCCCCGCGGGCGCAGGAATTCGAAGGCCAGCCAGCCGTACTCGACCAGCGCGACCCCTCCGAGAGCCAGCCACACCCGACCCAGGAACCGCCGCCGTGTCGGCCGCGTCTCGCTCGTCTTCGGGGGAACCTGTTCACCGCTCGCGTTCATCAGCCTCCTACCGATTCCAGGGCCAGACCAGCGCCATACCCGTGCCGCGGAACCAGATCCCCGTCGCCGTCAGGACGAGGAAGGCGGTCACCAGCGCGCTGAACGCCGCCTGCACGACTTCGTTCTTCGTCGCGCCCGAGCTCCGCTTCAGCCACCTGAGGAGCCCTGCGAGAAACAGGAGGCCGATCGTCACGGGGATGAGCCCTTCCGAAATGACACCCGGGATCGCGGGAAACCAGCTGCCGAAGTCGAAGACGAACTCGTCGAGCAGGACCCATAGCACGGTTACGACGAGGGCCAGACCGGCGGCGATCCCGGCCGTCTGTCGTCCCCTCGGCGACAGGAACCAGGGCCCCTCCTGTTCGAGGCCGTAATTCAGATATGGGATCGCCACCAGTGCCACGAGGCCCGCGAGCGGGAGTACCACGACCGCGAAGAGCGGGTGGAAATGGAGAAGCAGCTCCTGGAGGCCCATGAAATACCAGGGCGCCTTCGCGGGATTCGGGCTCATCCCCGGGTTCGCGGGAGCCCCGAGCCCGGCCGCGAAGAAGAGGGCCGTCACCATGACGATCGCCGTGAGGGTCAGGGCCACGGAGAACTCCCGGACGAGGAGATCCGGCACGAACAACGTGGTGGCGGGCTTCTCCTCCGGCTCCTCGCCGTAGGCGTAGGGAACCACCACGCCCCGGGCCTTCCGCACTCTCCAGAAGTGGAAGGCCATCAGGGCGACGAGAAGGACCGGCAGGACCGTCGTATGCAAGGTGTAGAACAGGATCAGGGTGGACGCCCCGATTTCCGTGCCGGCCCGGGCCGCCTGCTGCAGCCACTCCCCGGCGAGCGGGACGTAGCCGAGCATTCCGGTGACGATCGTGATCGCCCAGTAGGAAAGCTGGTCCCAGGGCAGCAGGTAGCCGGTGAAGTTGGCAGCCACGACGCAGAGCAGGAGCGCGATCCCGATCACCCAGTTGAATTGCCGGACCCCGTGGAACGCGCCGGTGAAGAAGGTCCGGAGCGTATGAAGGAAGACCACGATGATGAGGAAGTTCGCGCTCCAGTGGTGAATCCCGCGCACGAAGCCCCCGAACCGGATCTCCTGCTCGAGCCGCAGGATCGAGCCGTACGCTCGATCGGGAGTCGGCTCGTAGGCGAACATCAGCAGCACGCCGCTGAGGATCAGCGTCAGTACCAGCACCGCCGACATGCCGCCGAGGCCGAAGGTGTGCGTGAAGGGGAGCGTCCGGACGGGAACCCGCACGGGTCGCAGGTGGAGCACGAGGTGGTCGAGAACGACCCGCTTTCGCTCGCGCTCGGTCTCGGGACGCAGCGAGGTCCGGAACACGGACCGCCAGACCCGGATCGGAAGCACCGGGCGATCTCGGTCAGAGACCCGCACGAATCCGGATTTCAGTCGCAAGGGGCATCAGATCCCGCCGCCCCACCGATACTGGTAGACAACGAGAAGGTTGTCGAAGTCGGAGCCGAGCTCGGTATAGAGGCCGGCGAAGTAGCCGAGCTTGATCGAGTGGCGCCTTGCGAGAGGAACCGCCACGGTCAGACCCCCGCGCAAGCTCTCCTGCCGGGAGGTGCTCTCGATCCCGTTGTTGCTGGTCCTCCCTCCGATGATGTAGCCGAAGTCCAGCGATGCCCAGATGCCCCTTCCGAACAGACGTGCGAAGTGCGCATCGAGCGCCCACAGCGGATCCTGCGAAATCCGGTTTCCGAAATTGTCGGGATTGTCGGTGAAGAACCAGGCGGTGCCATGCCCCTCGACGATCCACGGACCGAACGGCTGCGAGACGCCGATCCGCGGCTTGAAGGTCCAACGGTTCGTGCCCAGGTTGATGAGCTTCGTCGGATCGTACTGGCCGAGCGGCATGCGGACCTGGAAGCTGGCCCCGACGACCGTACCCTGCTTCCGCTGCGCGAACTCCGGAAGCTTCAGCGCCGGAACTCCGATGAAGTTGACCGACAGACGGACGACAGGATCACCGAACCCGGTCCGGGTCGTGCTGTCGGGGACCCCTTCGACGAGACCCTTCCACTTTCCATGGGCCACATAGGGAACGGCCGCATCGATCTTGCCCGACATTCCGAAGAAGTCGATCGTGCGCACGTACGCCGCCAGCATCGAGTGCACGTCCGCTTCGCCGTCCGCAATCGGAAGCGCGGGGTCGAGGACGACGTTTCCGAACGAGAAGGCGTAGCCGAGAGCGGCGAAGTTGAGGCCTACCGGAGCGGGAGAAAAGGCTCGAGGTTCGAGATCCTGGGCGTTCGCCGGCCTCCTCGCCGTCCCCCCGAGCTGGACGGCAAGTAGGAGACCCAGAACGACACCGGTTCTGCCCTTCCGCGGCGCGGCGATCATGGACCGGAAGTTCTTTCGCGCCACTTCATCCATTCGAAGACGGTGCGACAGTTGCGGCACCAGTATTGGCTGACGGAAAGCGCGGAACCGAACGCGGAGAACTGCTCGGTCTCGGTTCCGTCGCAGAAGGGGCAGACGACCGACTCGGGAATCACGTCGCTGTTGAGCGGCACTCCCAGTCCCGACGAGCGCGGCGGTCCCTTCGGCCCGTCCCGCTCCCGGCCTCGATCGGACATCGTCAGTCCATCAACATGCTGCGGTTCTTGTCACCCCGGATCCGCGCGAGCGTCACCTCGTCGAGAGCGCCCCCCGCGGCACGGCGCCGATCGGCGTCCCAGTCGTCCCACTCCACCACGTCCGCCTCGCCCGACTCCGGAATCTCGAGGCCCGCCTCGGCGAAGACCGGTGTGATGCGGTCCCGCCACCGTCGACGCAGTTCGTCCGCGTCGGCGCTCACTACGCCCGCGTCGACGAGCTGCCTGCCGAACTCCGATTCGGGTCGGCCGAACCATCGCAGACAGGGGCCGACTGCTTTGCGGAATGCGGCCTCCAGCGCCTTCCGACCGGCACCGGTGTCGCCCAGCCGCATTGCCCAGCCACGCCCGTGCTCGAAATGGAACCGCTCCTCCTCGAGCAGCTTGAGGGCCAGGAGATCGGGCCACTCCGCTACCGGCTCATCGAGGAGCTCGGAATTCAGGTACTCGTCCGCGGGACGCTCGTGCTCGAGCACATTCGGCTCGAACTCGAAGTCCTTGAGGGTCGCGTACAGGATTCTCGCGTGCCCCCACTCATCCTGGGCCATCGCGGAACAGGCGATCCCGGCTTCGAGCGTCGGCGCCCCCAGGATCCATTCCCCGTAGCGCATTCCGAGGATCCGCTTGTTGTCGGCCAGCGAGAGCAGCGACGCGGCAAGCGCCTCGCGAGCCGACTCGGGCAGCGCATCGGCCGACTTGAAGCCGTCCGTCCGGGTCTTGCTCATGCCGTCTCCGCGGGATGGAGTGTGAAGGGGACCTCGTCCCGGTTGACCGATCGGAAAGCGTCCCGCGGCGCGACGACCATCTCGAACCAGGTCGCCTCGTCGTAGGTCTTCCAGGCGTACACTCTCGCGAGCTCTGGATTCGGAGCCGACACCGTCCCGATGTGTTCGAGCCGGTCCTCCCGTTTCTGGCGGGCGAAGATCTCGTACAGTCGCTCACCGCTCAGATGTCCCATACTCGTCGCCTCCGTCAGATCGAAACCCCGGCCTTCCGCAGGGCGTCTCTTCCCCGTTCGGTGATCCGGCTCGTGGTCCAGGGCGGGTCCCACGTGATCTCGACGATCACCTCATCGATGCCCGGCTCCTCCAGCAGCCGCTCCCGGATGTCCCACTTGATGAACTCGATGCAGGGGCAGGCGGAAGCGGTGAAGGTGACCGTCACGCGCACCGTGCTCCCGGCTGCCTCGACTTCGTAGACGAGGCCCAGGTCGGGAAGTGAGATCGGGAACTCCGGGTCGGCCACTTCGTGCAGCGCGCGCCAGGCGGCCTCCTCGAGATCCGCCGGAGGACCCTCCCACTCCGGCACCTCGAGCGTGAAGTCGGGATTCTGACCGATCGTCTCCGCGAATACCGCCGAGAAGTCCATGCCCCGCTCGATCGCGGACTCGTACCCGGCGTCCGCGCGGGACCGACGCTCGAGCTGCACCAGCTTCGTCATGCGGCGAGCATCTTCTCGGTGGCGGCCCGGCTCGTGCGGATCGAGTTCACGAACTCCTCGTTCATCGGTCCGCGCGCCCGCCAGCGATCCCACACCTGGTCCCAGGTGATCGTCTCGTCCAGCAGCCATACGCGCTCATCCGCGTCCCAGGCGCAGGGCAGGTCGTACTCGAGCTCCACTTCGCCCGTGTCCTCGACGCTGTGGGCGGGAACGTCGAGTGCGAGCGACTCGCACAGCGGCACGACCGCCTTCAGCCACGTGTTCCGCAGCTGATCGTTGGTCATGCCCTTCAGCTTGAAATCGAGCTGCGCATTGTGCGTCTTCCGGTCGTCCGGCATTCCGAACCACTCGACGCCCATCGGGAACATCCAGTCCACCGCCCGCTGCACCAGCTCGCGGCCCTCGCCGCCGGCCTCGCACAGCTTCTTCATCCACGCCTCGCCGTGGCGGAGGTGGAAGTTCTCCTCCATCCCGACCTTGACGAGGGCCCGCTTGAGCGGCCCGTAGGAAGTGTGGCGGTGGACGTCGCTCAGCAGGGTGATCCCTGCCCGGTCGTACAGGCCGTTCGCGGTGACGAGCTCGGCCCAGTTCGCGAGCGGCTGGTCGAAGCCGAACGGGTTCTTGAATCGATTCGGGGGCCGATCGTACAGAAGCGCGTCGGTGTCCACCCCCAGGTCCTGAAGCAACCGGTAGGCGATGTTCGCGTGGCCGAGCTCGTCCTGAATGATCGCGGTCGCCGACACCATCGTGTTCGCGGAAGGCGCGTCCTTCGCGGCCATCCAGTAGGCGGGAGCGCTCATCAGCTCCGTGTCCCCCTGGACGGTCAGCTGATTGATCAGGGCCTTCTTGTACGTCTCCGTCATGTCCGATTCGGACTCGACGATGAAGCCCTCCTGCACCTTCCGCATCAGCTCTTCATCGGTAAACCGCGTCATGCTTCCTCCTGCTGTTGTCCACGTGCGGGGCCGCTGTGAGTTCCGTGATCGCGAAACATCTTCGGGCGAAGCATACACCCGGCGGGCCGGCACGCTCCCGGCGGTCGTTGAATGTATGGATCAGCGGCGTTCGAGTGAAGCGGTGCGCGGGGGCGGTCAGAGGTCCCCGACCAGGCCCAGTCCCGGCCGGTCCGAGGGGTAGAGCGTTCCGTCCTTCAGCGTCAGCGTCCCGGCCGCCGGATCATCGATCAGATCGAAGTGGCCATCCAGATCGGCGTACAGGACGTTCGGGCGGGCGAGCGCGAAGTGGAGCCCGGCAGCGATCGCCAGCTCCGATTCATCCATGCAACCGACCATGACTTCGAGCCGTGCCGAACGGGCGACCGAATTCACCGCCAGCGCCTCCGAGATGCCGCCGACCTTCATCAGCTTGACGTTCACCATATCGGCCAGGTCGCGACGCGCGATCCGGAATGCATCGCGAATCGTCATCAGGCTCTCATCGGCCATCACGGGAAGATGCACCGTTTCGGTCACCCGGCCGAGCAGGTCCGGTTCTCCGCGCGGCGTCGGTTGCTCTAGCACTTCCAGCTTCGCAGGACGGGTCGCCTCGACGAAGCGCTGTGAATCCTCCACCGAGTAGCCCTGGTTGGCATCGAAGCGCAGCTCGATCGCCGGACCGACCGCCTCCCGGACCGCGAGAACGCGCGCGGCATCCAGATCCGGATCCTTCCCGCCCTTGAGCTTCAGGCACTGGAATCCGTCGTCCACGAAGCGGCGCGACTTCCTGACCGTCGCCTCGAGCGGCAGGATACCCACCGTAACGCTGGTCCGCATCCGGTCACGGTATCCGCCGAGCAGTCGCCAGACGGGAATCCCGGCCGCCTTGCCGAGGAGGTCGTGCAGCGCCATGTCCACCGCGGCGAGGGCGGACGAGTGGTCCCTGGCCGGTTCGCGCAGCTCCTCGAGAATGCGCGCCGGGCGCAGTGCGTCGGCGCCCCGCAGCACGGGTTCGGCGACCGTACCGAGAAACCGGAGCACCGAGACCGCGTCCTCGCCGGTCACCTCCGGGTCGGGGGCCGCGCACCCATATCCGACGAGCGAGTCCGTAGTGATTCGCAGGAAGACCTGGGGTGCGCTGGAGACCGTCTCGTAGGCGATCGTGTACGGCTCGGACAGAGCGAGGTCCGTCCGCCAGGCCTCCACGTCGCGGATTCGCACGACCGCCCTCCCTCAGATCCGCCGCTCGTGAATCTCGGCCAGCGACAGCGGTTTCAGGCCCTCCACGAACCGAATCAGGTGGACGATCATCGACTCCAGCATCGCCCGCCCCTTCTCGACCGAGGCCTTCGTCGGATCTCCGAGCACGCCGGACGGGGAAATTCGCGACGTGTGGGCGTACCATTCGACGCCATATTCCGAGGAGAAGTCGAGATACTGGCTCGAGAATCGCGGCACGAACTTCTCGAGGCGAGTGACGTCGACCAGTTCGGGCCGCGTGGCGAGACTCGTGCTGGTCTCGATCTCGCCGGCGTGAACGTCCGATTTCGTCTCGGCCAGGCGGTTGATGTCCGCATCGCTCGTCTCACCCGTGTCCACGCAGGTGAAGATCTGTGCGTCGCGGTTGATCATCTGCGCCGCGTACTGCAGGGTGGCCATGTTGCCGCCGTGGCCGTTTACGATCACCAGCTTCGAGATGCCGTTGTGGGCTGCTCTGATTCCCACCTCGTAGACGAAGCGTTGGAGCGTTTCCGGCCGGACCGAGAGTGTGCCCGGATAATGCTGGTGATGATTGGTGACGGCGTAGGGGACGAGCGGAAGTACTCGCGACAGATGTAATCCGCGTCAAACGCATCCGTGTCCAGCGGCAGGTGATATCCGTGCTGTTCGATCGCGCCGACCGGGAGCAGCGCGATATCCACTTCCGCGAGCCGACGCTCCGCCTCGGGCCAGGTGAGTTCGGCCAGCAGGTAGTCCTTCGCCGCCGTGGCCGCCCCGGCCCGCTCCGTTTCCGGGCCCTTCTCCCTTCCCTCGAACCGGTACGGCCGCGCCAGCGCCGGATCGTTGACGAGGTCGAAACCGACCCATCCCCGACCGCTCCTGCGAACGGCGCCGTCCGCGTGCTGCAGCATCAGACCGTAGAGGGATCTTCGCAGCGCGTTCGGCACGGCCTGGATGGGAGAGCGCTTGTCGTCGAAGCGAAGGGCGAGAACCTCGGGGTGCGGTCCCTGCGCGTCTCTCCCTGACCGGGTCGCCGGCCCGCGCGCGCCTCCGCTCGCTCCCGGCGACAACCGGCCCTGCTCGGCCAGCATCCAGAGGAGCTGCTCCTCGGCCTCTTCTTCCTGGTGCAGACCGTGCTCCGCCGCCGCGGCCAGACAGGGCTCGATCTGCTCGGCTGAATATCCGCAGCGAGTCGGGTCTCCTCCTGTCGCGACGAGCATCGATACGACCCGACGGCATTTCTCGCAGCGCCCGCAAGGAACGGCTCTCTCGTCCTTGACCGATGCGGCGTGGCACGAGACCTGGTGTCGCTGGAGATCCGGATACCTCTCGACCAGGATCTTCTCGACCAGCAGCTCCGACAGGGGACGCAGCAGGGAAAACTGCGACACGCCCCACTGCTTTCGTCGGTAGTACATCGACAGCGCGTTGTCGAAGAAACGGCTCTGGTCGTACAGCCCGTCGTAGTGGCTGATGCCCTTGTATTTCACCTGCCGCGTCGTATCGAATTCGTCCCCGATCACGATGCGGGCGATGCCGCGCTTCCGCAGCACGGGGAGCGCCCCGAACAGGAACACCGCCACTGTCCATAGTCGGACCGGGTACTCGTCGGCCCGGATCCGATGATAGTCCGGTCTCACCAGCGGCAGACGACGAAGCATCCAGTTGAAGACCCGGTCGGCGTTCGTCCAGATCCGCACCGTTCCGTCGGGGTCCGTGTCCTTCAGGTGCCGGTATCCGTTGAGCGCGGTATACCAGTGACGGCCGGACTCGTTGACGAAGAGTGAGTGGGTCTCGTATCCGAGCTCCCGAAGCAATCCGTAGCTCAGCAGGCTCTCCTTGCCGCCGCTCGAGAGCACGGCGATCCGGTTCCGCGCCGTGTCCCATCGCCGTCCGGAGATCGGGCCCGCGGTCGGGTACGATTCCGTCGAAGTCCCGGTCCCGGCTTCCCCGGCACCCGCGAAGACCAGTCTGGCCTGCAGGTAGGATCGGCGGTGAATCGCAGGAACCCGGGCCGCCTCCGTCAGCAGCGGGTTCGGCATGAGGATCTTGTTGACGTA
>JARRPA010000190.1:0-4229 GCA_037383305.1 Gemmatimonadota bacterium
CGAGGGCATGCTCTCCGGAAAGCAGGATGTTGGCCGGCTTGATGTCCCGGTGGACGATGCCGTTCCGATGCGCGTAGCCCAGGCCGTCCAGAACCTGGGCTCCGATGCGGAGCGCTTCCTCGACGGGAAGCATGCGTTCGCGTTGCAGACGGTCGCGAAGCGTCTCTCCCTCGAGAAGCGGCGACACGTGGTAGAGCAGGCCATCTGCATCCCCGGAGTCGTACAGGGGCAGTATGTGCGGGTGCGCGAGCCGGGCGGCGATCTCGATTTCCCTCAGGAAGCGTTCGCGGCCGAGAACGGCGCTCACCTCCGGGTGAAGAACCTTGATCGCCACTTCCCGTCCGTGGCGGAGATCTTCCCCGCGGAAGACGATGGCGGTCCCTCCCCGTCCGATCTCTTCGTCGATGCGGTAGCGGTCGCGAAGGGCCTCCCGGGCCCGCTCATGGAGTCGTCGGGGGCTGATGGATCCTCCTCCGTCAGAGCCCGGTGGGATAATCCACGAACGACCATTCCGTACCGAACCGCTCGGCCACCAGGGAGGCGAGCGCACGGACCCCGAGGATCTCGGTCCGGTAATGGCCGGCGTAGATGACGTTCAGGCCGAGCTCTGTCGCATCGTGATAGCTGTGGTGAGCCCCCTCCCCGGTGACGAAGGTGTCGAGGCCGGCGTCGTGGGCTTCCACGATTGCAGAGTCGGCGCCACCGGTGATGATGCCCACGCGTCGAACGTGAGTCGGGCCGCCCCGGATCACGAAGGGTGAGTCTCCACAAGTGTCCACGATTCGGGCGATCAGCTCGTCGAGCGCCAGATCGGCCGTCGACCAGACGCCGATCTCGTCGAGTTCGCGCCAGGAGCCGAACCTGCCTTCGATCTCGAGTCCGAGCGCCCGGGCCAGGAGCACGTTGTTGCCGATCTCCGGGTGCACGTCGAGGGGGGCATGCGCCGAGTACAGGGCCATGTCGGCATCGAAGAGGGCCTTGAGACGCCGGTAAGTCCGGCCGGTCACCGGAAGCGGATCGCCCCAGAACAGGCCATGGTGGACGAGCAGCAGCTGCGCCCCGGCTCCTGCCGCAGCCTCGATCGTCGCCTGGCAGGCGTCCACGGCGGCGCACACGTGTTCGACCGGCGACCGTGCGTCCACCTGGAGACCGTTCCGGGCCCCGGCGGCGTCGGGGATCGTCGACGTGCCGAGGTACGCGTCCAGAAACTCGACGATCTCGTGAAGGTCCGCCACGCTCCCTCCCTTCCCTGCCTCCGAAGCCGGTCCCCGGCTCAGTACGCCCTCGCCCTGACGACCTCGGCCTGCGACGGTGCGCCGCACAGGCAGCGGGCCGGCGTCGCGTCAGATCGGAATTCTTCATCGGGAAGGACCCGGATCGTCGCCTTCGTTTCCTCCTTGACGCGGGTCTCGCACGCCTCTTCGCCGCACCAGCCCGTGAAGACGAAGCCTCCGGCGCCCTCCATGATCTCACGGAACTCGTCCATCGACTCGACGCCTCGCGTCGTGTTCCCGGTTCGCCGTGCCAGAGACTCGGCGAGCAACTCTTCCTGCATCCGGTCCAGAAGCGCCCTGAGCTCGGTAGCGATCCCGTCGAGTGCGAGCGGTCGCTTCCGTTCCTGCTCCGCCGGAGTGAACCGCCGGACCGACATCGCCTGACCGGCCTCCACGTCACGCGGCCCGATCTCCAGACGCACCGGGACGCCCCGACGCTCCCAGTCGTAATACTTGGCTCCCGGGTTCATCCCCTCGCGGGCGTCCAGGTGGACCCTGATCCCGGCCTCTTCCAACCCGGCGGCGACGTTGGTGGCCGTCTCGAGCACGCGTGACTTCTGTTCCTCGTTGCGCCAGATCGGAACAATGACCGCATGATAGGGAGCCAGACGGGGCGGGAGAACGAGGCCCGTGTCGTCGCCGTGGGCCATGATGAGTCCACCGATCAGCCTCGTGGATACACCCCAGGAAGTGCTCCAGACGAAATCGTGTTCCCCCTCCTCCGTCTGATATCTGACATCGAACGCCCGCGCGAAGTTCTGGCCCAGATTGTGACTCGTGCCGGCCTGAAGGGCCTTGTTGTCACGCATCAAGCCCTCGGTCGCGTAGGTCCGCACCGCACCGGCGAACTTCTCCGACTCCGTCTTGCGGCCCGTGATCACGGGCATGGCCATCCACTCTTCCATGAAGGTCCGATAGACCCCGAGCATCCGGCGCGTCTCTTCCTCAGCCTCCTCTTCCGACGCGTGCGCGGTGTGGCCTTCCTGCCAGAGGAATTCGGTGGTCCGGAGGAAGGGCCGCGTCCGCAGCTCCCAGCGCACGACGTTCGCCCACTGATTGAGCAGCAGAGGAAGGTCCCGATAGGAATCGATCCAGTCCCGCACGATCGGCCAGATGATGGCTTCGGAGGTGGGCCGGACGACGAGGGGCTCCTCGAGCTCCGAGTTTCCGGCGTGTGTGACGATCGCGGTCTCCGGCGCGAAGCCCTCGACGTGCTCCGCCTCGCGGTCCAGGGCCGACTTCGGCAGGAAGAGCGGAAAGTAGGCGTTCTGATGTCCGGTCGCCTTGAACATCCCGTCCAGGCCCCCCTGAATCAGCTCCCAGATGCGGTATCCATAGGGCCGAATCACCATGCAGCCACGGACCGAGGAATGGCTGGCCAGCTCGGCCTGTTGCACGATCTCGTTGTACCAGGCCGCGAAGTCTTCCTTCTGCGACGTCAGTCGGTTGTCCTTACCCATGATCTCCCGGTTCTGGAAGGCCTGTACGGGCCCGGATGTGTCGGTGTCTCTCAGCCGCCGATGATCGAATCGAGCGGCAGGCTCACTTCCTCTCCCGAATGCATTTCGCGAACCACGACTTCGCCCCGGGCAAGCTCATCCGGACCGAGCACGATCGTCCGTTCGGCACCCGCCTGGTTGGCCGCCTTGAACTGGCGGCCGACGCTGCGGCCGGCGAAGTCGTAGGCGACCCGGCGACCCCGGTCCCGCAGGGAATGGATGATTCCGAGCGCGAAGGGTCTCTGCTCCTCGGTCACACAGATCACGTAGTCCTGGATCGCCTTCGCATCTGCGGGCAGAAGGTCTCGCGCCTTCAGCAGCTCGGTAAGCACCACATCGCCCATCCCGAATCCGAGCGCCGGGAGATCCGGTCCTCCGACGGCCGCCAGAAGCCCGTCGTACCGTCCGCCTCCGCAGATCGCCCGGAACTCGCCCCGCCGGTCCCAGAGCTCGAACACGGTGCCCGTGTAATAGGCCAGACCCCGCACGAGGCCGGGATCGAAGCGAACGTAGCCCCCGAGTCCGAAGGCCTCCAGGTGCTCGAACACGCTTCGCAGTCGTTCCCCCGCCCGGATCGTCGCGGAATCGTCTCCGGCCCGGTCCAGCAGAGCCGGTAGATCGAGCTCGGGAATCTCGAGAAGGCCCCGAGCCGTACGCTCGGACACGCCGGCCTCCTGAAGACGCTCACACACCCAGTCCGGACTTTCCCTCTCCAGCTTGTCGAGGGCCGCGAACGCTGCGCCGAGCCCCTCTGGTGAGACCCCGTGCGCCGAGAGCAGCCCGCCGATCAACTCCCGATCGGAGACACGGGCCACGAAGTCCTCGTCCGACAGCCCGAACGCCCGTAGCATGTCGACGGCCGCCGCGATGATCTCCGCATCGGCCAGCTCACCGGCCTCTCCGACGATATCGAGGTTCAGCTGGAAGTGCTCTCGAAGCCGCCCCTTCTGAGGGCGTTCATACCGGAAGAGCTGAGGTATGGAATACCAGCGGATCGGTTTGGGCAATCCACCGGCCCGTGCCCCGACCATGCGGGCGAAGGACGGTGTCATCTCCGGTCGAAGGGCTACCTCCCGCCCCCCCTGATCGGTGAAGCGGTACAGTTGCCCCACGATCTCTTCGCCGGATTTCCTGACGTACAGGTCGAGGGGCTCGAGCGGCGGGCCGTCGTACTCCACGAAACCGTAGCGCCCGGCCACATCGCGCCAGACGCTGAACAGGTGGTTCCTCAGCGCCATCTGCTCAGGGTAAAAATCGCGAAATCCGGGCAGGCTCGAAAGATCCATAGGCGGCGAAAGCTACGGGCGGCCGAAGCCGAGGGGCAATAGAAAGTCGAGTCGGACGACGGGGACGCCCGCGTGGCCCGGCCCCCCGCAGCTGCCGAATCAGGAGCTGCCGTTACAGTACCTGTCGTAAGCCTTCATCAGGTCCTCGGCGATCTCGGTGGCGTCCCGCC
>JARRPA010000191.1:0-4193 GCA_037383305.1 Gemmatimonadota bacterium
GGCCGACATCGACGTGGCCTTCTTCGACCCGTCTCACGTGGAGGCGCGACGCGCTACCGGTCCGGTTCTCGCTTCATTGCTCATGGAGGCAGAGGGGGTCGCCGAAGCGCTCGCGTCCGGAACGAGACGCCTCGAAGAAGCCGGGTACGATGCGCAGTTGCGACCGCCGCCGGATGGGGCTCAGGTATTCTTCGACGACGGACGTGTCCGGGCCCATCTGATTCGCGAGGAGTCCGGCTTCCGCCACGGAAGAGAAGGCGAGTGGCGGCCGGCCGAGGAATGGATTTCCATGCTCGAGTCGGATCCGTCGAGATTCAGCCCGGCAGCGGCCTCCCGCCCGGCCCTGGAGTCGACTTTGCTTCCGGTCGCGCGGACGGTCCTGGGGCCTGGCGAGATGGCGTACTGGGCGCAGCTCGGGCCCCTTTTCGACCGCTTGGACGTCCCGTATCCCGAGACGGTGTCGCGCGACGCCTGGATGGTCGTCGAGCCGAAAGTCGAGCGTTGGCTCGAAGCGATCGGTGCCGAGCCCGAGGACCTCGAGAGCGGAAGCGAGTCGATCGAGCGACGTCTCACCGAGGAGCACCGACCCCACGCGGTGGACCAGGGAATTCGCGAAGCCCGTGGTGCGCTGGCGGAACGGCTCGATAAGCTCGCCGAAACGACTCGTTCGGAATTGCCGGGCCTCGATGCCGCCTTCGGCAAAGCGGGCAAGGCCCTGCAGGACGCGCTGACGGAGCTGGAGGGCACGATCGACGTTCGGGTTCGGGAGGCTCGGAAGACTTCGATTCAAAGAGCCCGGCGCGCGGCGGCTCTCCTGTATCCGGCGGGCCGTCGCCAGGAGCGCGTCGACAGTCCGATTTCCTTTCTCGTCCGCTATGGAGAAGCGTTTCTGGCGGAAGCAGCGCGGGCCAGTGGAGTCGAGTTCCGTCGCCGGCCCGGACGCGTGTGAGTTGACCTCGGCCGCGTTGCTGCCCCCCGGAAGGCCCCGTAGCTTGGACTTCGCTTCCGAACCGCGGTCCGGCCGCGGCAAAGTCCCGCTCGCCGACGGAGAGAACGGGTGGTCTGGGCCTTCGTCATAGTCCTCGTGCTGCTGATACCGATTCTGGCGATCGTCATCGATTCGCAGGTCGGGCAGGCGCTCGCAGCTCGGATCTCGAAATCGGTTCCCGGCGGCGAAGGCGAGCTTGCGGCACGGCTGGAAGTCCTGGAAGCCGACGTCCGATACCTTTCGGAATCGATGGAGAGTCTCAGGGAGGAGTCCGAGTTCGTGCGGTCCCTGATCGAAGGGGGTTCGTCGATTTCGTTGGGCCCCGGCGCGGAAGAGGCCTCCTCCGACGGCGATGCTTGAACCGCAGATCCTCAGACGACGAGTCGCCCGGATGATGCGTCAGCCGTCTCCTGCCGGGTGAATCGGCGCGCGACGGGACCCGCCACGGCCGTCGGAACCGGGATTCTGATCAGCCGCGTGACGGGACTCTTCCGGGATGTGGCGGTCGCGGCGTTTCTGGGCACCCGTTTCGCAGCGGATGCGTACTGGGCCGCGATCAAGATCCCGAACATCATTCGGAATCTCTTGGGCGAGGGCACGCTCTCGGCGGCATTCGTCCCGGTCTACAGCGCCGCTCTCGGGGAATCGGCATCAGATCCGGTCGCGCCTGTCCGGCTGTCCCGTTCGGTTCTGGGCATCGTCGCCGCTACCGCCCTGGCTCTCTCTGCGCTCGGGGTGCTCGTCGCGCCCTGGATCACCGACGTGCTCATGGTCGGATCCGCTGAGCCGACACGAGAACTGACGACCCGGCTCGTCCGGATTCTGTTTCCCATGTCCGGCGTCCTGATCATCGGTGCGTGGTTCCTGGGAGTGCTGAACAGTCACGGGCGCTTCTTTCTTCCCTTCGTGGCGCCGGCGATCTGGAATCTCACGCAGGTGGCCGGTCTTCTTCTGGCCGTTCGACTCGGGTCGAATCGGCTGGCGGAGGCCCTGGCCTGGTCCGCGCTGCTGGGTGCCGTCATCCAGGTGGTCGTACAGGTGCCGCTGGCCCGCCGTCTTTCCGGCGTCGACACGCCGCGATTCGAGCTTTCCTACGAGCCGGTTCGAAGAGTCGCCCGCAACACGATTCCGGTCATATCGAGTCAGGGCGTGCTGCAGGTCTCCTCACTCGTCGACATCATGCTGGCTTCTCTGGCCGGACCGGGCGCGATGGCTGCCCTGGGCTACTCGCAGCGTCTCGCGTACCTTCCGATCAGCCTTTTCGGCATTTCCGTCGCCGCCGCGGCGTTGCCCTCGATGTCGCGTGAAGCGCAGCCGGAGGCCCTGCGAGCGCGCCTCACCCGTGGCTGGTTCCAGATCCTGTTCTTCGTCCTTCCGGCGGCGGTCGTGCTTCTGCTCTTCGGGGATCTCGCCGTCGGACTGGTTTACCAGCGGCGCGAATTCGGGGGAGACAGCACGGCGCTGGTCGCCGCCGTTCTCGCCACCTATGCGCTCGGCCTCGTGGCGGCGAGCTCGATCAAGCTGTTCGCCGCCGGCTATCACGCGATGCAGGACACCTCCACGCCGATGCGGATCGCCGTCACCTCGGTCGCGGTCGCCGTCGTGGTCAGCGTCTCGCTCACGCTCACGTTTCGCCGGGCGGGGATGGGGGCCTATTCCGCCATGGGCATCGCGATGGGCAGCTCCGTGGGCTCGTGGACGAACCTCGTTCTGCTCTGGGTTCTGCTGGGTCGCCGGATCGGCCCGCTGTTCGATTCGGAAGCCCTCGGCCGGGTGCTCCGGATCGGACTCGCCGCCGCGGCTGCGGGCGGCGCGGGATTCGTCCTGCGTGCCATGCTCGAACCGCGCGTCGATTCGACGAGTTTCGCCGGCCGATTTGTGGTCTTTTCGATCGTACTCGTCGCCGGTGCGATCGTCTACTTCTCGATCGCCGGGCGGCCGCCCGGAAGCCGAACGAGACGAAGCGCTAGAGACGAATCGCGCGAGGAGGACGGCGGTGGCGACTCCTGACACCCTGCGCTCCTCGATCGCCTCCCTGCCACGGGGACCGGGCGTTTACGTTTTTCGGGATGCCCTCGGCGAGATTCTGTATGTAGGCAAGGCGAAGTCGCTGCGGGATCGCGTGCGCAGCTATTTCCGCCGGGATGCCGCGGAGTCGCTGAAGCTCGCCCGCATGGTGCCCCGGATCGCAGCCGTCGAGAGCTTTCTCACCGGCTCCGAGCCCGAAGCGCTGCTCCTCGAGTCGAACCTGGTCAAGGAGTACCGGCCCCCCTTCAACGTTCAGCTGAGGGACGACAAGAGTTTTCCGTATGTGAAGGTCACCGTTTCCGAGCCCTTTCCGCGGGTCCTCGTCACGCGCCACCTGGAGCCGGATGGCTCCCGGTACTTCGGTCCATTCACCGGCGTGGGCACGATGCGGCGGGCCCTGCGACTGATCTGCCGTCGATATCACGTCCGGACCTGCCACTACGACATGCCCGCCCGGGCTCCGGATCGGCCCTGCCTCGACTACCATATCGATCGATGTCTGGCTCCCTGCGTCGGTCGGCAGAGCCGCGAGGAGTATCGTGCCGCGATCGACGACGTGGTATCGATCCTTTCGGGAAACACCGGCCCGTTGAAGCGGGAGCTTCGCGCGGACATGGAGGCGGCGGCGAAATCTCTGGAGTTCGAAGCCGCTGCCGAGCTGCGCGATGTGATTCGGGGCCTCGAAATTCTCGAGAGACGGCAGACGACCGTGGATTTTCGCGGCGGGGATCGGGACGTGCTCGGAATCGCCGTCGAAGAGGGCTCTGCCTGCACGATTCTCCTTCGCGTGCGGGACGGACACCTGCTCGGTCGAGAGGTCCGATTCCTGGCGAACGTCAACCCTGAGGAGCTGGAGGCGGTCGTCGACGCGGCGCTGAAAGCCTTTCTGCTGCGCCGCGGGGACATCCCGGCCGAGATCCTGGCTCCGATCGATTTTCCCGACCGACCACTCCTCGAGTCTCTTCTCTCCGAACGGCGCGCGGGGCCCGTCCGGATTCTCCGGCCCCGTCGGGGCACCGGACGCCGCCTCCTCGATCTGGCATCGCGCAACGCGGAACACCTTCTCGAGGAACGCGACGCCCCGGATACGCCTCTGGATATCCGAGAGAGACTCGACGCGCCCGGGGGGCCCGATTCTGCTGCGATCGGGCTGGCCCGAGCGCTCGATCTGATGGAG
>JARRPA010000192.1:0-6979 GCA_037383305.1 Gemmatimonadota bacterium
ATCGCGAAGGCCGGATCGTCGAATCGCACCCCTGTCTCGAGCTCCGGCGCATAGAACTGGTCGGTCATGTACAGGATCTCGGCACCATCGGTGAGACTCTGGTAGCCGTGAGCCACGCCCGCGGGAATCAGAAGGGCACGTCGGTCGATGGCGTCCAGCTCGACCCACCAGGCCCGAAGGTGGGTCGGCGATCCGGGGCGCATGTCGACGATCGCATCGAACACGGATCCCGCGATGCAGCGCACGAATTTCCGCTCGTCCGCCGGCGAGCGCTGGTAGTGGAGGCCCCGGACGACGCCCGCATTCGTGGACCGCGCGAGGTTCGACTGGACGACCTCGAAAGACAGCCCGGCATCCGCGAACTCTCTCTGACAGAACGCGCGCGCGAAGGAGCCCCGATGATCCGCGATCGGCTCCAGCTCGACCAGAAATGCTCCGTCGATCGGCGCGGGCGTGAAGATCACGATCGTTTCGCCATGAAACGACGGATGTCTGTCATGCACGCCTCTCTCGCATCCTCTCCCCCGCGGTAGCGCTGAAACCACTCCACGATCCACGTCAGCGTGGTGTCGAGATCCAGCACCGGACGCCAGCCGAGGTGGGTCCGAGCCTTGGAGGCGTCGAGCTTCAGGTAGGTGCTTTCGGGAGGGCCCGGATCGGGATCGCGCTCCCACTCGAAATCCGCATCCCACAACTCGTACAGCCGATGGGCGACCTCGCCCACCGTGGCCTCGCTCTCAGCCGGTGGTCCGAAGTTCCAGGCGCCCGCGAATCCGTGCCCTTCTTCGAACAGTCTCTCCGCGAGCATCAGGTAGCCGTTCAGCGGCTCCAGCACGTGCTGCCAGGGCCGGGTCGCCTTCGGATTCCGGATCCGGGCAGGATGACCTGCCAGCAGAGAGGTCATGATGTCCGGGACGAGTCGATCTGTGGCCCAGTCACCACCCCCGATCACGTTGCCGGCTCTCCCGCTTGCCACGGCGGCGGCTCCGGACTGCCGGTCTGCGTCGAAGAACGAGCTCCGATAGGCGGTCACGACGAGCTCCGCGGCTCCCTTGCTACCGCTGTAGGGATCGTGTCCGCCCAGTCGATCCTGCTCCCGGTATCCCCACACCCATTCGGCGTTGTAGTAACACTTGTCCGAGGTGACGATCACGACCGCGCGAACCGACGGACTCCGACGTGCCGCGTCCAGCAGGTGCACGGTACCGAGCACGTTCGTCGAAAAGGTCTCCACCGGATTCGCGTAGGAGTAGCGGACCAGTGACTGGGCTGCCATGTGTATCACGACCTCGGGCCTCGCTCCGACCAGCGCGGCCTCGAGCGCCGCGAGGTCCCGGACATCGCCGATCCGGTGCTCCAACTCGTCGGCCACACCCGCGAGGTCGAACAGCGCCGGCTCGGTCGGCGGCTCCAGGGCGAACCCGCTCACCTCGGCCCCCAGGTGCCGGAGAAGCAGGCAGATCCAGCTCCCCTTGAACCCGGTATGCCCGGTCACGAACACCCGTCTTCCCTTCCAGAAATCCCGATCGAACATGCGCGTTCCGATTTCTAGGGGTTGCGGACGGTTGCCACCGACCGGCTCCCGGCCAGGCCCCCGCGATCAGGCATAGGCCCGGATCGCGGGCTTCACGGACCGGCCCCGCAGGTGCCGGTCGACCCCGTCTTCGAGCGCTCGCGCATAGATCTCGAAAGCCTCGCGGAAGACTCCTGTCGTCCGGTCGATATCGCCTTCGGAGTGGCTGTAGCTCACCACGAGGGAAGTCGCCAGTACCCCGCGCTCGATCAGCTCCTGCATCAGCAGGGTACGGAACGGCTGTGACGGCTCTCCTTCGGCATCGCGGGTGCCGAAGACCAGACAGCACGGCGGTCCGAGGATCGGGACGTGTTCGCCGACGCCGGCGTCTTCCGCGGCCGCGCGCAGACCGGTCGCGAGTCGCTCGCCCCGAGCCCACAGCGTGTCGATGACCGGTTCCTCCCGGTATACGTTCATCGTCGCGATCGCGGCGGCGAGTCCGTGCGTCTCCGCACCATGAGTCGTCGATAGCAGAAAGACCCGTTCCCGGTCGTGATCGATGCCTCCGAGCCGCATCAGCTCCCTGCGTCCTGCCAGCGCCGAGACCGAGAATCCATTCGCCAGCGCCTTGCCGAACGTGGAGAGGTCCGGATCGATGTCGTAGCGGGCCTGGGCTCCCCCGAGGTGCCATCGAAACCCCGTGATCATCTCGTCGAGAATGAACACGGCCCCGCGCCGGTCGCACACGCGGCGGATCCCTTCGAACCAGCCCGGGGCCGGCGGCGTGTATTTCTCCGCTTCCAGCACGACGGCAGCGATTCGACCCGGATACCGGTCGAAGATCGCTTCGAGACTCTCGAGGTCGTTGTATTCGAACGTGACCGTGAGAGCCCGGATTGAGTCCGGGATTCCGGCGGGCATCGCCGTCGACCCGATGAACCAGTCGTCCACTGCGAAGAACGGATGATTCCGGCACACGGCGACCATGTCGCGGCGGGTGTAGGCCCGCGCCAGCTTTACGGCCCCCGAGACCGCGTCGGATCCGTCCTTGCAGAACTTCACCATCTCGGCACGGGGGATCAGCTCGAGAAAAGACTCGGCGCACTCGAGCTCGATTCGGGCAGGTCGAACGTAATTGGTCCCGAGCTCGAGCTGGTGACGGACGGCCGCCAGTACGGAGGGCCACGCATGTCCCAGCGAGACAGCTCGCAGGCCCGCGCCGTACTCGATGAATTCGTTGCCATCCACATCCCACACCCGGCAGCCCTCTCCTCGAACGAGGATCGGCGCCATGCTCTCGGGATACTGGTCGTCTCCCTTGGCATAGGTGTGGGCGCCCCCAGGAATCAACTCGTGATACCGCGGGCGCAAGCGGTTGGACCCCTCGAAGTTCATTCGCCGGTTCCCAGGATCAGCTTGCGGCAATAGAACGCCTCCGCATATCCGCCGGGCGCGTTGCACTCGATGCCGCGCAGCCGCAGCAGTGCCCGGAAAGTTTCGGGGGTGAACCAGGTCTTGTCGTGTTGCGACTTGAACGCGGTCATCAGCAGGTCGATCTTCGAATCGACGGTCGGTCCGGAGAGCGGCACGAACACCGAGGGCGAACCGAGGCCTCCGTCGTACTTCGGAATCTCGTATTCGAGAATCGCATGGTCCCGGAAGGTATTCCAGGTCAGCTCGCCCACGACACGGTGATCCTGGTGGAGCTCCTCACGGGGGTGCGTGAAGATCAGATCGGGCTGGAAGCTCTTCAAGGTCTCGAAGTAGTCCTTGATCCGGCGGATCTCGGACGGGAAGTACGCGCCACGGAACGACTCGATCTGGATCTGCGGTTCGCGAGCTCCGGAGAGCAGAAATCGAGCGGCTTCCTCCGCCTCCCGGCCGCGCTCTCCCTCGGAGCTCAGCACCACCCATTTCACCGTGGCCTCCGGGTGATCATCGAGGAGCCGCAGAACGGTGCCGCCGCAACCGATCTCGATGTCGTCGCTGTGGGCGCCGATGAAGAGGAGCCGGGGAGGACGTCCGAGCGTCGGGTCCGCGAAGAATCGGATCACGTTCTACTCCCGCCAGAGCATCCAGGGACAGTCGCCGCGAGCCTCCATCCGGTCGTAGAGGATCTTCTCCCGGAACGTGTCCATCTGCTGCCAGAATCCCGTGTACCGATTGACCTGGAGGCGCCGCTCGGCGGTCAGCCGCTCGAACGGATTCTCCACCAGCTCTTCGCCGGGTTCGATGTAATCGAAGATCTCGGGAGTGAAATTGAAGAATCCGGCATTCAACCAGAACTCCCGGTCGGTGAGCTTCCCGAAGCTCGTCACCCATCCGTCGTCGTCGAACTGGACCGAGTGGAAGCTCGCAGACGTGCGGACCGCCAGCAGGCCACCCACCGCGCCGCTCTCCCGGAACTTGCGGATGTGATCATCCAGCTGGAGGTCGGTGAGGGCGTCGGCATAGTTCGCCATGAACATCTCCTCGCCTTCGAGCAGGTGACGCACCCGGAGCAGCCGCTCGCCGATGTTCGAGTGCAGGCCCGTATCGACGAAGGTGATCCTCCAGTCCTGGATGTCGGTGTTCATCAGCTCGATCTTTCGCCCGCCCTCGGAGAGGACGAAATCGTTCGTGAGGCACTCGTTGTAGTTTAGGAAGAACTCGCGGATCATGTCGCGCATCAGGTGCCACAGGATCGGTTGGTATCCGATGTTGACCAGCGGCTTCGGGATCGTATCGGAGTGTTCCCTGAGCCGGGTACCGAGGCCGCCGCAGAACAGGACGACTTTCATCGATCTCTCCCTCTGTCGCGCGACAGGATGGCATGTCCGGACGGGATCTCGCCGGCCTTCATCCGAATCGCTCCACCTGCTCGGCGCGAAGCCGATCCACGAGCCGCCCGGTCGGCAGCTCGACATCATCGTACGTGATCGGTTGGTCCTTCGCGACGGCTCGCCTCAGCCGGCAATCGAGGGAGATCGGAATTGGAAGCGTATTCTCTCGAAGGCACACGTCCGCGCGGTCGACCAGCCCGTAGCAGGTGAATCCGCCCATGCCGTCCAGTCGTTCGCCGGCGGCGAGGTCCCGCTTGGCGCAGGAGACCGTATCGCAAGCCGGGGCGCCCCGTGGCGTGACCGTCGGGTCGTGGAACAGTGCGGCTCGCGCCACCGAGTGCGTCACCTGCCAGGGTGGAAGATGATAGGGCTGATAGAAGAGGTAGAGTGGCCCCTCTCCCATCTTCAGATACGACATCACCTCTCGCTTCTCCGGTTGATCGTTGTGGCAGATCACGAACGCTCCGGTATGAGGAGCGGCCCCGAGCGCGTAGTCCACGTAACCTCCGTCGATGAAGTCTTCGGCCGTGAACCGGTCGAGCAGGTCGTCGACGTGATCACAGCGATATCCCCGCATGCCGCGCACCCGGGGGAAGAACCCGGAGGCGTTCCCCATCACAGCGGCTTCCAGCGCGAGCTTCGATCCGTCGGCGAAGCAAGCGAGCACCGCCGGATTCTGTCCGAGCCGTTCCGCCAGCTCGCGCTGTGTGTCCGGGTTCCGGTAGTGGTCGAGAAATCCCTTGAGCTGCCCCATCATGACGGGCCGATACCCCATGCTGTCGGCGAACCGATAGAGGTTCATCGCCACGCCGGGCTCATCGCCGTCGGTGTAGGTGAATACCACTCCGGCCTCGTCGGCGTACTGCTTCAGGATCGGCCCGACCGTGGCGTCCACTTCGGCCCCCATCAGCACCACGTGCTTTCCGCCGAGGATCGCCTCGTAGCACGCCCGCGTGCCGAACTCGATGTGACCCGTAGCCTCGACCACGACGTCCACCGCTTCCGATCGGCAGATCGTCCCCAGATCTTCGGTCACCGCGATGCGTCCGTCACGCGCCGCGCTCTCCACGCCGGCCGCGGTGTCGACGCGGGCGATCTCGGCCTTCGGGACCCCCGCGAATCGGAGTGCCGCCTCGGCGTTGGCCGGAGTACGGTTCGCGATCGCCACGAGCTGCATCCCGCGCGCGGCCGTGAGGAACTGGAGCGCTACTCGCCGGGCCACGAAGCCGGCTCCGACGAGGGCGACGCGGACCGGCTCACCTCGAGCTTCCCGTTCGGCCAGAGCGGTGTCGATGATGATCACGGTCGAATCTCCGATCTTCCCCGGGCCTGGCGCCCGTTTACCGCTTCAGTGCGAAATACGCGTAGCGGGATTCGTCGAGTTCCGGCTGGACCGGGACCAGCGTGACGTACATGGGTGCGAATCCGATCTCCTCGCAGGATTGCCAGAATCCGTCGATCGTGTAGGAGGTGTGGCTGAGCCAGTTGCTCTCGTACGGCCGGCGAGCCCCTCCGACCGGTCGAATCCCGGAATGGTACCGGACCTGGATCAGGGCGACACCGCCCGGTCGCAGCAGGTCGTGGGCGATTCGCATGACCCGCAGGCCGTATTCGGGAGTCGGAAACAGCTCGAACACGTAGCTGCTGAACAGCAGGTCGCACGGCCCGTCGATCCGTTCCACTGCCTCTTCCGGCGACCCGGCCTCGATGAGCACGGGAACGCAGACCCCGGCCCCCTCCCCATCCACCTGGCGTGCGCACTCCTTCAGCGACTCTTCGTTGACGTCGATCCCGTAGTATCGGGACGCGAGGGGAGCGAAGGCGACCGCGTTCATTCCTCCGCCGCAGCCCCATTCGACGAGGGATTCGGCCGGGAGCTCCAGCTCCGCCCACCGGGCGGCTCGCTCGATCATCTCGCGATGGCGGCGTCCCAGGCCGAACCAGAAGCTCTCGTCTTCGAACGGGCCCTCGCCCCGCCAGTGCATGATCGTCTTGAGGTCCGCCTTCGCCGGGTCGTTCCAGAATCGGTGACTGTCCCGCACTCGCCGGCCGTCGGCAAAAGTCCTCCTCCGGGCAAGGTCCTGGACGCGGCGCAGCATGGCCAGCAGCAACCGCTCGGTGAAGTGGACCGGATCCATCGGCTCAGTGGTCGCAGGCCGCAGGGTCACCGGGCCGGGCCCGGATCACTCGAATCCCCAGTTCAGCAGATTACGAACGTGATTCTCGGGGCGCACGTTCCGCCGGTAGTAGCCGAGATTGGCCTGCCGCATGCGGCCCGCGAGTTCCGGATCGGCCAGCAGACGACGGCACTGCGACACGCACTCTTCAGGTTCACGGAAGGGCAGATAGTGTACGTCCGGGAGCAGCGGTTCGGGCAGCTCGAACTGTAGAGGCTGGCTGACGATGGCGGCGCCCGCGGCGAGAGACTCGCCGATCTTGAAGCCGGGACTGCCGTCGAGACCGTCCGTATTGACGCTGATCAGGCTGGTCTTCAACTGATTCGCATATTCCCGGCGGCTGACTTTGCGCCCGAGAAGCGCATCCGGTGCCTCCGCGGCCGCGAAGGCGTTGTGTATCAATCCGACCCGGTCCTCGCCGCCGAAAGCGGCGCGAAGGGCGCGAACGACCTCGACCCTTCCGCGAT
>JARRPA010000193.1:0-6883 GCA_037383305.1 Gemmatimonadota bacterium
GCGGTTCCTGCTGCGCAGCCGGTGCATACCACCACCAGCAACAGCGACACGACGGCGAGGATTCTCATTGTCGACGACGAGACTGGCATGCGCGAGGGCTGTCGCCGGGCGCTGACGCCCGTTGGCTATGGGATCGACACGACGGACAGCACCTCCTCGGCCCTGAACCTAATCAAGGACGACGGCTACGATCTCTACCTCCTGGATGTCATGCTGCCCGATGGCAGCGGGCTAGACCGGATCGAGCCGATCCTGGATCAGGATCCCAATGCCATCTGTATTGTCATCACCGGCTATGGCAGCATCGAGATGGCCGTCGAAGCCGTGCGTCGAGGTGCGTACACCTTCTTGTCCAAGCCGTTCACGTCGGAACAGCTCCTAGTTGCAGTCGCGCAGGGTCTGGAACGGGAGGATCTCGCGGGACGATCGATAGACCTGGCCGGGCCCGAGAGGTTGAGCTTCGTCCGAATCGTCCGCATTCTGGGGGAGACGATCGGTCGCGTTCGTCCGATCCTGCCTCTGCCCGAGGCTTTCGCCGCGACGGCGGCGCGTATTGCGGCCACGCTGGGAGTGCCGAGCCCGTTTTCGGCGACTCAGTTCGACATTCTGCGGTACGGAAGCGTCCTGCCCTCCGGGGACAACCCGGTGCGCAGCCTCTTTCAGTTGAAGCCGCTCCCGTTCGCCGACGCGGTCACCGATTATCTGGAGAACGGCTGATGTTCGAGTTCTTCGGCGTCGACATCTGAATGGGTGGGCACGGAGACGGGCCGCGCCAGGACGCGGGGTTCCTGACGACTGCGAATTTCCTGTCGCTGGTACGAATTCCCCTCGGATTCGGGTTCCTCGCATTCCAGGATGCACGCTGGATCGCGGCCATCGTCGCGATCGGCGCCGCCACCGATCTGCTGGACGGCTGGATCGCCCGGTTGACGCGAACGCAGAGCGAGATCGGGGCCCTGCTGGACCCGCTGTGCGACAGGGTATTCGTCTTTCTCGGCCTGGTGTCGTTCCTCCCGTCGGGAAATCTCGACTGGGCGGGATTCGTAATCCTCGTACTGCGGGACATCTTTACGGGCGGAGTGTTCGTGGTGACTCGCCTGGCCGGACAGCACCTTCCCTTCCATTCTCGACAGGGGGGGCGGATCACGACGGCGCTGCAGGTGCTGGCCCTGTTCACATTGGTCTTCGCCCCGGCCTACATCAACATTCCGATCCTGCTGGTCGGAACCGCTTCCGTCTATGCGATCCTGGACTATGGTACGGCAGGGATGCGGCAAGCGATCGCGGACACGTTGGCCGAAGGGGAGGCCCGATCGCTCTGACGGATGGAGCGGAATCGAGATGGCCCGACCCGGCCGTTCGAGAACAATGCCGGGGTCAGTCGCGGGTCCTCTCGACGACGTTCGGCGCCACGGGCGATCCCTCGCCCAGCCGTTCGACACCTCCGACGACCACCTGCTCACCCGCCTCGACGCCCTCCCGGATCTCGACGAACCCTGAAGTGCGCACGCCGACCTGGACCTCCCTTCGCGTCGCCGTTCCCTCCGGCGTCACGACCCACACGTAGTCCTGGCCCGAAAGGGGGAGGATTGCATCCTCGGGAACGATGACGGCTTCCGGCCTGATATCCACCACGAGCCGGGCCTCGATGAACATGCCCGGTTTGAGCGACCGGTCGTCGTTTTCCACCAGAGCCTTTACCGTGATCGTGCGACCCGGCAATTCTACGCGCGGATCTACGAAATCGACCACGCCCGGATACTGGCGGCCCGACATCGCGGCGACCTCGAAGTTCACCTCCTGACCCACTTCCAGAACGCCGGCGTAGCGCTCCGGGACCCGGAAGGCGGCTCGTTGCGGATCGACGGTCTGAAGAGTCGTGAGCTGGGTCTGAGGCGTGACGTAGTCGCCCACGCTGACGAGGCGTTCACCCACCACCCCGGAGAAGGGGGCGCGGACCACCGTCCTCTCGAGTCTCGTCTGCTGCAGCTCGAGATCTGCGCGCGCGCTCCGGGCCGTGGCCTCCGCCTGCTCGAGATCCGCCTGCGATGACGCGTTTCGGTCGAGGAGATCACGGGTTCGGCTCAGGGCCTGTTCGGCCAGGTCCAGTTGCGCCTCCAGCCGCTCGACCTGGGCGCTGAGCTCGGCATCGTCGATCTTGAAAAGGGGAGCTCCTCGCCTCACCTCGCGACCCTCCGATGCGTAAATGCCGGCCAACCTGCCCGACACCTCCGGCTGAAGACGGATCGACTGAACAGCCTCGATCTGACCCGTGGCGAGGATCTCCTCGAGCACCGTGTCCCGAATCGCGACGGCGACATCGACGGGCATCGGAGGCGGACCGCCCGCTCCACCACCCGGGCCCCCTCCGCTGGACCCGCCGTTCGCGTCTCCTCCGCAGGCGCCGGAAATCCCGATCACCGTCATCAGCGAGACGGCCCACCATGCCGGAATCCGCCTCTGTGCCGCGGACTGCTGCCGCATCATCGCTTCTCCGTGAGTCGTCGGCCCAGGATCGCCTCGACGCCGGCGCGGGCCAGTCTTGTCGTGTAGCGCGACTGCACGAGTCCCGCCTCCGCTTCCGTCAGATCGACTTGAGCCGTCACCAGATCGATGATCGTCGTCGCGCCCGCCCGGTACCGTTCCTGCTGGACCCTGAGGTTCTCCCGCGCGACCAGCACGGCATTGGCTGCCAGCTCCGCGCTCGCCCGAGCCGTGTAGTACGCCTGATAGGCCTCGGCCATGTCCCGGCCGATTCCCAACTCGGTGTCCCGACGCGCCGCTTCCGCTATCTGCCGGGCCGTGCTCGCGCGGTACACCCGGATCTCACGCTGCGCCCCATCCCAGATCGGGAAGTTGAGTGAAAGTCCGAACGTGGCCCGCTGCGTCGCATCCGGCACGAGGTCATCGTCGAAACCATTCCAGCTTCCGAACAAACTGAGCGAGGGTAGATACGACGCTCTCTCCGACTTGAACAGCGCGTTCGTCCGTCGTTCCTCGGCTCGAGCGACCTCGACGATCGGGCTCACGGTCACAGCCTCCTCGATCGCCTGAGCTTCCGTGATCGGAAGGGGGGGAGCCGGGAGCGTGTCCAGCGGAGCCGCGTCCACCGGGCCCGGAATCCCTGTGCGACGCCCGAGCTGCAGCCGAGCCACCGCCACCGCCGACTCCTGCCTGAGATTGTCCACCTGCGCACGGGTCAGCTCCAGAAGCAGCTGAAGCGAGTCGGTCTGTACGGCTGCGCCGGCGAGCACTCGTGCCCGGGCGACCGACAACTGCTCCGCGGCGCGCCGCACTCTCTCCTCGGACACCCGAAGCAGTTCCGACTGCGCCAGTACGTCGTAGTAGTCGGCTTCGGTCCCGAGAGCGGTCGTGAATCGCTGGCGTCGCTCGTCGGCCGCGGCTCCATCCACGCTGGCGTTCGCTGCCTGCATGTCGAAGATCCGCCCCCCGCCGTTGAACAGCGTGTAACTTCCGGTCAGACTGAACTGTGTGAGACGATCGGTCTCTTCACCCGTCCCGATGTTGAACTGAGGGCTGGAGTACTTGCTGAAATTCCAGCGGAAATCGACGACCGGCAGGAGGAAGGCGGACCAGGCGGACCGTCGTACCCAGTCGGCGTCTCCGACTCGCCGCAGGGCCGCCACGTAGTTCGGGTCCACCCCGGCCGCTCGCTGGAGAGCTTCCCGGAGGGTCAGAGTCGCGAGTGGGACGTCCGCGGCAGCCCGCTCGGCCAGCTGCGCGCTGGTGAGACCCTGGGCGGGGTCCGCGCCCTCCGATGCCACCGGTTCCTGCGCCGTCGCCGGACCCGCCCTGAACGGTGCGAGCAGCGGAATCAAAGCGAGACACGCCGTCAGCAGCCGGCGGAACACGTACCCCGCGGCTCCTCCTGCCGACGGATCGCACGCGTCCACGCCCGAAGTCGTCGACCGGTTCACGCTTCCGCCTCCACGGGCTCGAGTTTCTCGGCCCGATTCATGAATCTCGCTTTCACCTCGTCCAGAAGAATGTAGACGACCGGAACGAGGTAGAGGGTCAGGGCCGTCGAAAATACGAGCCCTCCCACGATGGCATAGCCGAGCGGACGTCGGCTCGCGGATCCCGCCCCGAGTCCGAGGGCGATCGGCGTCAGCGCGATGATCGTCGCCTCGGAAGTCATCATGGAATTCGACCGGACTCGAGCATCGCCTCCGTTCCGGTCATCCCTTTGCCCTTCAGCTGGTTGGCGTATTCCACCAGAAGAATCGAGTTCTTCGTGACGATCCCGATCAGCAGGATCATCCCGATCTGGCTGAACAGGTTCAGCGTCGAACCGGCGACCAGCAGGGTGGCCAACGCTCCTGTCACCGCCAGCGGTACGGCCAGCAGCACCGTGAAGGGGTGAATGAGGGACTCGAACTGGGCGGCGAGCACCATGAATACGACGACCAGGGCCAGGACGAACGCGAAGTAGAGCGCGTTGCCGCTCTCCTCGAGCTCCCGGGATTCCCCCGCGAGCGCGATACTGCTTCCCTGCGGCAGGACTTCATCTGAAATGGCGTGAAGCGAGTCGATCGCCGAGCCCAGCGGGAAGCCATCGGCCAGACTTGCCGACAGGGTGAAGGACCGGACCCGCTCGAAGTGATTCAACTGCCGCGGGCCCACGCCTTCTTCCACCCGAGCAACGGCATCGACGGACACGAGCACGCCATCCCGCCCCCTCACGTACAGTTCGGACATCGCGTCCGGCGTGGCCCGGGCCTCCGGTTCGAGCTGGACGATCACGTCGTACAACTTGTTGTCCCGGGTGAATGTGCTCACTCGCTGACCGCCCAGCATGGCCTGAAGAGTGCCCGAGATGTCGGCGATCGCGATGCCCAGGTCTTCGGCGCGATCGCGCTCGTACTCCACCGTGAGCTCCGGCTTGTTGACCCGGAGGTCGGTGTCCACGTTGATCAGGCCCGGAACCTGTTGCGCCCGCGCGGTCATCCGATCCATTCCCGCCGCCAGCGAATCGAAGTTCGGATTCCGGACCACGTACTGCACGGGACTTCCGAAGCCGATGGCCGCCGGTGCGCTCGCGAACGCGAGGACCCCGGGAATGGCGAACAACCGGGGACGGATCTCGTTCGTCACCTCCTGCACCGTCCGGTCCCGTTCGTCCCAGTCCACGAGCCGGGTGAAGATGATGCCCCGGTTCACGTTGCCCAGAAATCCGCCGACGATGCTGAAGTAGCTCTGAATTTCGGGTATGCTCTGGAGCACCTGTTCGACCTGCTTCTGGTACTCGTTGGTGTACTCGAGGGAGGATCCCTCCGGCGCGACGACGAACGTCAGAATGGCCCCGCGGTCTTCCGGCGGCAGGAACTCGCGTTCGAGTCGATTGAATACCACGACCGCCAGGCCCACCACGAGCAGTGCCCCGAGGACCACGAACGCCCGGTGCCGCACCGCGAAGGCGAGGCTCTTCTGGTACCGGTCGGCTATCGTGAGAAAAGCGTTCTCGAACGCCAGGAAGAGCTTTCCGTGCTTTTCCGGAATGCGGAGGATCTTCGCGCAGAGCATGGGTGTGAGCGTCAGCGCCACGAAACTCGAGACGATGACGGCACCCGTGAGGGCGATTCCGAACTCGTTGAACAGCCGGCCTGCCGTGCCCTGAAGGAACGCAAGCGGCGTGAACACGGCGACCAGCGCCACCGTCGTCGCGATCACCGCGAAGGCGATCTCGCTGGTTCCCTGTTGGGCCGCGACCGTCGGGCTTTCGCCCAACTCCTCCTGATGCCGGTACGCGTTCTCCATGACGATGATCGCATCGTCCACCACGATCCCGATGCCGAGAATCAACGCAAGCAGCGTGAAGTTGTTGATGGTGAAGCCGAGCGCGTACAGGACCGCGAACGCTGCGAGAATCGAGGTCGGTATCGCGAGACCCGGTATGATCGTGGCCCGGAAGTTCCTCAGGAACACGAAAATGATGACGATGACGAGAATGCCGGCGAGGACGAGTGTCTCCTCGGCTTCCTTGATGGACCGTCGCACGAAGAGCGCCTGATCGAAACCGATGTCGATCGTGACGCCCGGCGGCAGGGCTTCCTGTATCGCCGGCAGCTCCGCCTGCACCGCATCGGATACCTCGATCAGGTTCGCCTTCGACTGCCGGATCACCCCGATCGCGATGGCGGGCTTGCCGTTGTATCGGAGCTCGGATCGATAGTCTTCCGGACCCAGCTCGACCCGGGCGACATCCTTGAGGCGAACGATCTGCCCGTCCCGGCTCGAAACGACGAGGTTTCCGAACTCCTCGGGCGTCTTGAGCTCGCCCAACGATCGAACCGTGAACTCCCGCCGGGTGGACTCGATTCGTCCAGCCGGGATCTCCACGCTGCGCGTACGGATCGCCGCGCGAACGTCCTGTACCGTCAGCCCCCGCGCGGCCAGCTCGTTCGACTTGAGCCAGATGCGCATCGAGTAACGACGCTCCCCGGCGATCAGCGCGCGGCCCACTCCATCCAGTGACTGCAACCGGCGCTTCACCTCGCGGTCGGCAATGTCGGAGAGTTGAAGCAGGTCGTAATTCTCGGCCGAAAGCGCCAGCCACAGGAAGGGCTGCGCGTCGGACTCCTGTTTGGCGACGACCGGGTCGAGAACGTCTTCCGGCAACCGGCCCCGGACTCGGGATACGACGTCACGCACGTCCTGAGCGGCGAGCTCCAGATCCCGGTCGAGCTCGAATTCGAGGCTGATATTGGTGGACTGTTCGGAGCTCGTGCTGCGCAGGGTCCGCACGCCCGGGATCGTG
Source organism: Gemmatimonadota bacterium (assembly GCA_037383305.1). Classification (GTDB taxonomy): domain Bacteria; phylum Gemmatimonadota; class Gemmatimonadetes; order Palauibacterales; family Palauibacteraceae; genus Carthagonibacter. The sequence goes on from JARRPA010000193.1 coordinate 6,779, forward strand.
CTCAGCTCCTCCTCGAGCACGTCGGTGACCGTGGACTACATGACGCGTGGGTTGGCGCCGCTCTGAAATACCGACACCGAGACGTTCGGGGTGTCCACATCGGGA
>JARRPA010000194.1:0-4131 GCA_037383305.1 Gemmatimonadota bacterium
ACCCGTACGAACCGATGTCCGGCTACTTCGACGGCGGCTACCTGCACATCGGCCGGCGCGAGGGATTCGGCGGCGGTATCGCGGCGGGCCTGCGACCGAGCCGGGAGGACGGCGGGATCTCCGACTCATTGCCAAAGCTGACCGCGTTCGTCAACTACAGCGATCGCACGGGCCCGCTGAAGTACGAGGGCGCGCTCTCGTTCACGCATGAGAAGCCCAGCGTGGGCGAGCCGACCGTCCCCGGGTACCGGGCGCCGGGAGACCACTCGTACATCGGGCTCACCCAGACCCTGCGCACCGGCCCGATCCGGATACGGCAAAGCCTGACCGTGGATCGGGACGGGACCGACGACACGTGGAGAGTGGGTCGGCTGCTGCTCGGCCTGTCGGCCCGGATCACGAGCGGTGTGACGGCCCATGCCCGTTACTCCCTGCGCCAGCCGTACCGGTGGGAGCAGGCTGTCCCGGTCACCTACCGGCGCGGACGCGCCAACCTGGGGCTGACGTACGGCTTCGACGGAGCGACGGTCGGGGCCGACGTCACGATGAACGACGTGACCGACCTGCAGGCGGATGATGGGGCCGGAACGGATCCCGGCATGGGATGGACGTACTCCGGCTGGTTCAGCACTGCCGAGACCTCGCTGTGGGGGCTCGGCTTCAGCGGCAGCGTCAGCTACCGGGACCAGGATGGGAACAATCTCCTGTACGTGACGCCCGGGCTGACGCGTCGCTTCGGATCGACCAGGACGCGACTGACCTACACGTTCTACCGGACGGAGGAACCGGCGGCCGTCTTCGTGACCCACACCGGCGATCTGGCGGTGGATTTCCCGATCGCCCGGCGCCTGCACGGCACCCTGGCCGGTCGTCTGCAGCAGGGCGCGCAGCTCGACGCAACTTCGATCTACGCCTCGCTGTGGTGGGCGTTCTGATCGAAAGGCGAGCCGGCTGATGCCGGACGAACTGCTCGTTCCGGCGATCGGCGTCGTCCTGGTGACGGTCGTGCTGCTGCCGTTCCTGTCGCGCCACCGACGCCGGGAGGCATCGGCTCGCGAGGCGGAGGCGGAGGCGCTGCGATACGGGCTGCACGAGCCGGTCACCCTTCACCCGGTGATCGATCCCGCCGGATGCATCCTCACCGGCAGCTGTATCGACATCTGTCCCGAGGGCGACGTGTTCGGGATGATCGACGGGCGGGTCAAGGTGATCAGCCCGGCCCGCTGCATCGGTCACGGGCTGTGCGAGCGCTCCTGTCCGATGCACGCTATCCAGCTCGTGTTCGGGACCGAGAAGCGAGGGATCGACCTTCCACGCATCCAGGAAAACTTCGAGACGAACGTGCCGGGGCTGTACATCGCGGGTGAGCTTGGTGGCATGGGCCTGATCGGCAACGCGTTCGAACAGGGCCGGCAGTGCATCGAAGGAATCTGCAGGGAGATCCGGGGTGACGCGCGAGGGCAGGACGACCCGGACCTCGACCTGGTGATCGTAGGCTGCGGACCGGCCGGGCTATCGGCTTCGCTGTCGGCGCTCGAGGCCGACCTGCGATTCGTGACCCTGGAGCGAGAGGATATCGGCGGAACCGTCCGTCACTATCCTCGCAAGAAGCTGGTGCTGACGAAGCCGGTGAGAGTGCCGGGATACGGAAAGCTGAGCTTCCGGGAGGTCAGCAAGGAGCAGCTGATCGGAACCTGGGAAGAAATCGTGGCGAGTGCCGGGTTGCAGGTCGCCACTGGCGAGACGGTGACGGCAATCCGGACGCGGGACGACAGGGCCGACTCCGGGTTCGTGGTTACGACCTCGAGGCGCGAAATCGAGGCGCGTCGCGTGCTTCTCGCGATCGGCCGGCGAGGCGTGCCTCGCAAGCTCGGTGTGCCCGGGGAAGAACTGGCGAGCGTGGCCTATTCGCTGCGTGAGCCGGAGAGCTTTCAGGGTGACCGCGTCTTGGTCGTCGGGGGCGGCGACTCGGCCGTGGAGGCAGCGCTGGCGCTCGGCGAACAGCCGGGAAACGAAGTGAGGATCTCCTATCGTGGAGATGGTTTCCGGCGGATCAAGCCGAAGAACCACGAACGGGTGCAGGCCGCTGTCGACGGCGGTCGGCTGGAGATTCTGTGGAACACCCACCTCGTGCGGATCGAGCCCGATTCGGTCGTCTACCGGCACGGGGCGGGGCAGGTTCGACTGCCCACCGATTACACCTTCATCTTCGCGGGCGGCGAACTTCCGACGAAGTTCCTGCGCGATTGCGGCGTCGAGATCGACACGAAATTCGGCGCGCCGTAGGCCGGGAGCCCACCGCGGCCGGGGTGATCAGCCAGGCGCCGGCTCGAACGTGTACTCGCCCGTCCTGACGTTGAACCTCACCCGGTAGATGCCGGCGCGGACCGGCAGGTTCATGCCGTTCAGATGCGCCGTGCCGGCCGGGAACACGTCCTCGACCCGCACCCTGTCGGAATTCCACAGGAACCGCGGCGCATCGATGATGTCGGGGAACCTCGCCCCCCAGTTGAGACTCCAGTCCTGGTTGGCCTTGAACTTCATGAACCCCTCGGAGAGTTCGGCCGTCGCTTCCCAGGTATGGGGCCCGGTGCTGCGCATCGGTGCATGCCGCTCGGTCGTCTCGTTCGTCTCCAACGGCCAGCTGATCAGCTCCATCGAGACGATCGGCAGTCCCACATCGGGCAGCCGCCGCTCGATGGCGGCTCGGATCTGCTCGAGCTCGCCCTGCTGCAGTCCCATCAGCCAGGCGGCGTTCTGCCGCAGGTCCACGATCTGCCGGACGGCGTTCCGCACCGCCGGGCGCGACAGCAGCTCGCGGGCGCGCGCCGAGTTGTCCGGCTGGGTGATACAATCGCCGTCCGGATAGAGAAGCGCTCGGATCTCGCTCATGTATGGACGCTCCATGAGGATCACCGTGCCGTCGTTCGCCTCCGCGCCGGTGCACGAGATCATGCCGGCGCTGCGCCAGTGCTCCGCGCGCAGCTCTGCGATCTGGCCTCCGATCTCCTGCAGACCTTCCTCGAGGCCGTCGTAGAACTCGTAGGAGGTGTCCAGCGTGAGCATGGTCTCGTCGAACGGGATCGACAGCGACGTGTTGGCCAGCCGGTTGTAGCCGGCCGTGGTGCCGGCCGCTCCGACGTAGCTGAACACGTGGTCCAGTCGATCGTACAGCTCGGCATCCGACAGTTCCGCGTTGTTCAGCACCGTGAGCTGCAGGGCATCCTTCAGCGCCAGGTTGTTCGAGGCGATGCTGATCGGGATCGACGCCCGGTCGAGCGTCGCGTTGTAGTAGATCTCCTCCAGGAGGTGCGCGTACGTGTCCTCATCCTCACGCTGCTGGCGCCATTCCTCCATCCAGAACGACGAGGAGATCCCGCCGAAGATCACGGCTGCCTCGAGCACGAGCAGGCCGAGGACCTTCCGGACGTCGGTTCCCTCTTTGAGCAGAGCCAGGGGCATCGCGGTCTTCTCTGTCCAGGTGTGTTTCGGGCCGTCGGTCTCGACGGCTGTGCCGATTCGCCGCTTCCATACAGGTCAAATCCGCGTGAATCGGCAAGGTCCGGATCATCGCCAGCGTGCGGCCACAGTGGTATCTTTCTTAGTGCGTTTCCCCCCATGGATTCCGTACCCCGGCCGTTCCCTCCTCCGTCCGGCCAGCTTGCGGCGATTTTCGCCGCGGAGGTGTTCCATGCGATGCTTCGTTCTCTTCGCGCTGATTCTCGGCGCAGCCGTCACCTTGGCCTGCGACGGGGCCGCGCCGACCGCTCCGGATGGGGCCGCGGCCCAGTACGCCCGCATGTCGTCCCCGACCTTCGTGCCGATCAAGGGAGAAGCCGCGCTCGCGGTCGATCCCAGCGGCGGGATGCTGCCCTGCTTCGTGCCGGGCACCGACATCGTCGCCACGATGTTCCCGGCCCGGTTCACCTCCGAAGGTCAGTTTTCTCACCTCGGACGCACGACGAGCGTGATCCAGCTCCTCGCCTGCACCGCGAACGCGGACGGCACGGTGTCCGGCCCGGGGACGGCCGTCCACACGGCCGCCAACGGAGACGCCCTGCATGCCGAATGGACCGGCACCTTCGCGCAGGATGGATCCAGCGTTCTCACGATCGCGTTCACCGGCGGCAC
>JARRPA010000195.1:0-4128 GCA_037383305.1 Gemmatimonadota bacterium
GTTGAATTTTCCCAGACCTGTCCGATCCAGATGTATGTGCACAACGCCAGAAAGAGAACGACGCCTGCAATCTGACCGGCGCGCGTGACAGGATCTCTGGCGCAGAGACAGCACGCGAGCAAGGCGGGGAGCAGAAGTACGAGATCGTGAACGAGAAGATAGGGTGCGGCGAGGAGTCCAAGGACCAGCAGCGTTGGAAACTCCCGCTGCCAGTCGATCTCGGAGTTCTCCCGGCGCCGTACGCCGAGGATCACCAGAGCCATCGCGACGAGAAGCGCCGGGATCCATTTCAGCCATGCCAGACGTCCATCGAGAGCGGCAGAAAGTCCGGTCCCGAAAGCGACCACTCGAGTCCAGTCGGTGGATGGTGATCGGAGGAAATCGAGGTAGTCGGGGAAAATGTGTGGCCTGAAGAGCAGGGCGAGTGCCGAACCGGTCGCGATGACCAGAACTGCAGCCCCGACCAGACGGATCTGTCTCCCGCGAACACTCCAGTAGAGGGCCGTGATGCCGAGGGCGAGAAAGAGGTGCGGTTTCATGGTCAGGAGTCCGAGAGAAGCTCCTGCGAGTCCTGCCTTTCCGTTCATCATCGCCCAGAGGAACCCTGCTGCCCCGATCAGAAGGAGGCCGTCGATCTGTCCTCCAAGCGCCACGAACAGGCCCGGCGGAAATAGGAATGCGATTGCGAGGGGGAACAAGGAACGCTCCCGTCCTCCCAGCAACCGCCAGATCCAGAGCGAGCCTGCTGCGACCATCACGATCTGCAGGACGATCCACAGGTACCACCCCGGCGCATACGGCAGGAAGGCCAGCGGCACGAGCAGTGGCAGGGACCACGGGGGGTACCGGACGACCGCGTCTCCGCCCAGGTCGTCGTCGACCGACCTCTGAATTTCCTCGATCGCCGCTGAGTCGTAGGGATTTTCTCCATCGAGAAGCAGGTGGGCGACCGGCCAGTATGCGGCGAAGTCGTTGCGGAATGGGACGGACATCCCGGTGACCGCAGCCGTCGCGGGCACGAGAATCACGACCGCCGTGACGACGAGGAGTCCGAGCCTCGCTCGAGCGCTTCCTCTCATGAAGCGGGAGACATCGTTCGCGTACGGTTCCGGATCCACAGCCACCCGCCCAGCACGGCAAACCCGACCCAGGCGTGCGCCACCCCGGAGCCGAACACCAGCTGCTGAGTCCAGACGATCAGGCACAGGAGCAAATAGGCCAGGAAGGCCCTCCGCACGAAAGCGCCGTCATCCTGATGTTCCAGTCTGACTGCGCCATCCAGGACCGTCGGGACCAGGATGACCATGTCGTAGACCCAACCATAGGGGGCGGCGAGCCACGAAATGGCCGCCAGCTGCGGAAGCTCGGATTTCCAGCTCCAGACGTTCATCCGGCGGACGTAGCGCGAAACTGCCCAGGCGATCCCGAGGGCCGCCGGAATCCACTGAATCCAGAAGTGACGGAAGCCGATGATCTGCCGGAGAGCCGCCCCGGGGGTGGATACCACGTCCTCTTCCGGGACTTCGGCGCGTGCGAATTCCAGATACTGCCCGAAAATTCCCGGTTGAATCCACAAGGCAATCGCGCAACCGACCGCCACGCCCGCCGCAGCTCCCAGCAGGGCCTTGAACCGCCGCTCGCGCCAGCTCCACAGCAGCACGACCACGCCGAACGGCAGCAGCAGGTGCGGCTTGAGCGTCAACCGGGAAAGGAACAGCCCGGCTATGAAATCACGGCGCGTCTCGACGGCGACGGTGAACCCGGTCAGGCCGAGCAGCAGAATGCCCCCGATCTGTCCCCCGAGAGCGACGAATACGGCCGGAGGGAACAGGAAGGTGAGAGCGGTCGCCACTGCCGGGCGTGCCTCGCCTTCGAACAGCTTCCACAGGGTCGCGGCGCACAGTCCGATGAGTACGACCTGCGCGGCTGCCCAGGCGTACCAGCCGGTGCCGAAGGAAAGGGCGGCGAACGGGAGCAGCAGAGGCAGCGTCCAGGGCGGATTCCTGACCACGCCCGGCTCGACGAAGCGCGACCCGAGCTCTCGCTGGAGCTCGAGAATCGATCCGACATCATAGGGGTTCCCCCCCTCGAGGAGCAGTCGGCCCACCGCCCAGTACGAGAGGAAGTCGTTCATGTAGGGCGGACCGGACCTGGCGTGGATCCACACGATGACCAGGGCGCCGACGGCAGCCAGGACGGCGAGGACGCGCGTTCGATGCGCTCCATTCACCCCCGATCGATGATCAACTCTTGGCACCCGCCGACCTCTCCGACGTGAGAATGCGCGATTTCGATCCGCTCTTGTTCATCCCGCTCCGACGAGCAAGCTTCGCACCATGATCGGAGAGTCAGCGAGTCCCGGCGAGTCCTCCGAGGAGAGGGCGGGCAGTGATACCGGATTCCGATCCGGCTTCGTAGCCGTGATCGGCCTTCCGAACGTGGGGAAGTCCACCCTGGTGAACCGTCTCGTCGGGCAGAAGCTGTCGATCGTCACGGCGAAGGCCCAGACGACCCGACAGCGGCTGCTGGCGATCTATACCGATGACCGGCATCAAGCGGTATTCGTCGATACACCGGGACTGCTCAAACCCCGGTATCTCCTGCAGAGGGGAATGCGAGAGGAAGCGGAATCGGCGGCCGTGGATGCGGATCTCATTCTCTACGTAGTGGACGCGGGTTTTTCTCAGAGCGTGGAGCACGCCGGAGATTGGCGTGTTCCGCCCGGCACACCGGCGATTCTCTGTCTGAACAAGACCGATCGGATCGATTCGGCGGACCTGGCGGCTCTGCGAGCGGGACTCGAGGAGGCTGGATCCTGGCGTTCGATCCTGGAGACGGTGGCCACCCGTGGGCAGGGTATTGATGCACTTCGGTCTGGCATTCTGAGAGAATTGCCTGCCGGTCCGAAACTGTATCCGGCCGATGACATCGCGACGGCCCCTCTCCGGTTCTTCGCCGCCGAACTGATACGCGAATCCTGCTTCGAGGAGCTGGGGCAGGAACTTCCCTACAGCATCGCCGTCGGCATCGAGGAGTTCCGGGAGTCCGAGGTTCCGATCTTCGTGGCAGCGACCGTTTTCGTGGAGCGAGAGTCCCAGAAGGGCATGGTGATCGGGAAAGGCGGATCGATGATCCGACGGATCGGCACCTCCGCCCGTCGAAAGCTGGAGACGATGGTCGAGACCCGCGTGTACCTTGACCTGCGAGTGAAGGTATTGAGCAACTGGCGGCGGAATCCGGCCCGTCTTAAGCTGCTCGGATACCCCGTACCCGTGCGGAAGGTGTGACGATGTCTCTCGACCCCGAACTGCTCGAGATCCTGGTCTGCCCCAAGTGCCGGGGCGAATTGGAGTACCTGGAGGACCTGCCGCAGTTGCGCTGTCCGAACTGCCGTCTGGCGTACCGCGTCGAAGACGACATACCGATTCTACTGATCGATGAGGCGGAGCCCTATTAGAGCCGCGTCGGCGTCGATCCTCCTGCTCCTTTCCGCCTCCGGAGCCGTCGCTCAGGGGATGGGAACGGAGATCGAACGCAGCGACAGGGCATCGGCAGCGGAGACCGCCACTTTCCTGCTCGTTCCCGTCGGCGCCCGCTCGATCGGGCTCGGAGGGGCCGTCAGCTCGGCACAGGGAGACGTAGAAGGCTCGCTCTGGAATCCCGCCTCGCTCGCCGGATTGGATGGCAGCGCGATCTATCTGATGGGGGGAGAGGACTTCGCGGCCTCGTCCCGGGTCCTCGGCGGAGTTCTGGCCGTGGGAGAGGGACGGGCAGGATTGACTCTGCTCCACCCAACGCATTGGAGCATCGTATGATTTTTTCCGTAACCCCATACAATCAAACCGAAGTGGATTCCTTAACGCTAAGCTTCTCTGCTAACAGTGGAACTCCTTCTGTTTACTGTGAATCAGATTCCATCTTTCTGGATGCCAGTTTTTATGAAAGAAATAACGAGATTGTGCTGGAGATACCTGATACTGGCTCGTATGGCCCAAACACAATAAGGCTAGATTTCATTTTGGAACCATTTAGTGCAGAACGCATATCATTCAATGCTGAACTTTCAATGCATCATAATATGCCCCTTCAGTTAACTTCCCAGAAAGCACAAATGTATATTGATGCTGC
>JARRPA010000196.1:0-4124 GCA_037383305.1 Gemmatimonadota bacterium
AGGGGAACCACGCCACGCCCGGCCACGACCCCTTCGATCAGAGCCTGCCCGGAGACGACAGGACCAGGAGCGCCTGAAACGCTCAGCCCTCTACCCTTCGCGCCCCGGCCACCGCCTGCACGCGTGCTGCCCAACGTCGCATCAGGCCGACGCAGCGGCCCATCTGCCGCGACGCGCGGCGAGTACTTCCTCAAGACATCCGGTCCGCTCGGAGATCCCCACCGCGGCCTGCACCTTCTCAACGGTCCGGCGCCGCTCCCGAGCCGTCACAACTTGTTTCCCAGTAGATCCTGCAGCACCTGGAGGTTCAACGCCTGATCCGCCACGATCCGCTTCAGGCGCCGATCCTCATCCTCCAGTGCTTCAGCCGGCGGGCCTCGGCGACGTCCATCCCGTCGTACTTCTTCCGCCACCGATAGAACGTCGTCTCCGTGATCCCGTGACGACGCACCACTCCCGAACCTGCCCTCCCGCCTCGGCGTCCCGCAGGATGCCGATGATCTGCTCCTCCATGAACCGACTCCGTCTCATAGAACTCCTCCTCTCGGAGTCCCATCATACCTGGATCAGCGCCGACGGGGCGGCGAGCGCGGAGTTGGCCCTGCTCCTTCCGTCCCGTCGGCGCGCGCGCCGTGCGGGCCCTCGACCGGGGGCGCCTCGCCCCCTGGCCTTCGGGCTCGCCTTGTTGCCGCGGATGGCGCCCTATACAATCCAGCGCTGATTGCGTCTACGCTGCGGCGCTGTGCCCGAGCCGGAAGCCCGCCGCGTAAGAGATGTCTCTCTCAACGGAGATCAAGCCGTGGCCACGAAGAAGACGACGAACAAGAAGACGCCGAAGAAGACCCCCGCACAGAAGAAGCCCAACATCCTGGTGATCTGGGGCGACGACGTCGGCATGTGGAACCTGAGTGCCTATCATCGCGGGATGATGGGCGGTTCCACGCCCAACATCGACCGGCTCGCCGACGAAGGGCTCCTCTTCATGGACCACTACGGCCAGGCCTCGTGCACGGCCGGACGGGCGGCCTTCATCACGGGCCAGTTCCCGATCCGGACGGGGCTCAGCACCGTGGGGCTGCCGGGAGCCGAGCAGGGGATCCAGAAGGAGGACCCCACACTGGCGGAGATGCTCAAGCCCCTCGGCTACGCGACCGGCCAGTTCGGCAAGAACCACCTCGGGGATCGCGACGAGCACCTGCCGACGGCGCACGGCTTCGACGAGTTCTTCGGCATCCTGTATCACCTGAATGCCGGCGAGTATCCGGAGCTGTACGATTTCCCGACGGATCCCGAGGTGGCGAAGCACTTCGAGCAGCGGGGCGTCATCCATTCCTGGGCCAAGCCTGGGGGGAAGCAGAAGGTCGAGGACAAGGGGCCGTTCGGTCAGGAGCGGCAGCGGACCCTCGATCAGGAGTTCCTCACGGAATCGAAGCGTTTCATCCGGGACGCCGTGAAGCGCGACGAACCCTTCTTCGTGTGGCACAACACGACCCGGATGCACTACCGCACGAACCTCTCGCCGGACTACGAGGGCAAGAGCGGGTACGGGCTCTACGCCGACGGGATGATGGAGCTGGACAACACGGTGGGCGAGCTCCTCGACCTCCTGGACGAGCTGGGGGTCGCCGACGACACCATGGTGATGTTCTCCACGGACAACGGAGCCGCGTGCAACAGCTGGCCCGACGGAGGCAATCACCCCTTCCGGGCAGAGAAGGGCGTCGGCGGGTACGAAGGCGGGTTCCGGGTGCCCATGGCGGTGAAGTGGCCCGGGGTCATCGAACCCGGCACGACCACGGGCGAATTCATGATCATGGAGGACTGGGTCCCGACGATCATGTCGCTCCTGGGGCAGCCCGACCTCAGGGACAAGCTCCTGAAGGGCAAGAAGATCGGCAACCGGACCTACAAGGTGCACCTCGATGGAATCGACCAGACGGAGTTGCTGAAGGGGGGCGAGTCCAAGCGGAAGGAGTTCTACTACTTCACAGAGACTACGCTGCACGGGCTCCGCTGGGGTGACTGGAAGTTCCTGTTCAAGTCCCAGGACAAGTGGTTCAACGGCCACCAGGCGGATCTCACGACGCCCCTCATCACGAACCTGAAGCTGGATCCCTTCGAGCGCTTCCACGAGGCCCGCGGATTCGACGAGTGGCAGGAGAACCGGTCCTGGACCCTCGGCCCCGCCACGGCGCAGGTCGGCAAGTTCCTGAAGTCGCTCGCGGACTACCCACCGCGACAGGAGAGCTTCGATCTCGACCTCGACGCGATGATGACCGCGCTCTTCAGCCAGAGCGCGAGGTAGGCTCACGCGTGGTCCATCGGCGGCGGGGGGTCGACCCGCCTCCCGCCGCCGCACCCTTGCAGGTCTCCTGAAGCACGAACGTCTCGACCACCGGATCGGTGATCGAGCCGTTCCAGAGTGGAGGCGGCGGGAGTCGAGCCGGAGCCGCCGGGCGAAGGCCACCGAGGACGGGCGAAGGCCGCCGCAGGTGCACCCCGGACGCGCGGATGTCGAAGGCAGACGCAGAGGACGCGGGGGAGACTCCCGCCACGTGCAGGACCTTGATCTGAGGTCGGCGTCGGACCGGCAGCGCGCTCCGGTACGGGCGGATGCGCACGAGCGACGAGATGATGCGTGGATGGGCGGCGGGTGCGCAGGCGGCGGCTGAGCCCTGCTCCGGGTCAATCGTGATCCGGCTCAGAAGATCCGCTTGGCTCATGTTTCCCCCCAAAGCATTGGTCCTCACGAATCTACCCCTGATCGCCTCACGACGCCCGTCCGCTTCAGCGCCACCCCGGTTGGATTTCCTAAACGGTGCCCGGTGTCGGACTGCTTACCGCCACGGCGCTCTTTACCTTCGCCGCCCGGCCCAATCAAACTGCTCAGTACCGTTTTCGAGCAGTGGAAAGGACAGTCTCAAGCAGGCCTCCACCGTCCAAAGGGTGGCCTCACACCCCTACGACCGATCCGAGCGCATCCTCTCCACTTGAGAGATCAGTCCTCGAAGTTCCGCGCCGCTCTTTGCAACCAGGTCCGGGGGGAGCAACTCCAAATCCGCCATCGCGAGAAGATGATGCCACACGTGTGAACGCCGGGGATTGTCGAACGCCCGAGCGATATCCCTATTCCTCCGAGTTACCGTCTCCAGGACGTCACCGAACCGCTCGTGCTCTGAGCGCTCCGGAGCGTCCGTCGCGGCGCGTACTTCCTCTAAGGCCCTCTCGCAGAGGAGGCGCAAGGCCTCCTCACGAAGCACGCGGAAGTCCCTCCACGCCGACTCCGAGATCTTACGAATCATAGCGATGCGACCGAGGACTATTTCCGTGACCAGAGCAGTGTGCGATACCGAGTGTCTTCTAACGTGTCGGGGCTCGCGAACCGGCCCCGTCAGCACAGCTTCATACGGCCAGCATACGGCCGTTCGCAGCCGATGCGGAACCCCCTTCCAGCCTGGTCGGGGCCGGTTGGGACGGAGCGCCGCGTCAGCGGCGCGGAGCCGCGAGCCTGGTGTTAAGCGTCGTGCGACCGATGGTCGCGTCAGGCATCCAGCCCCAGAAGGATGTCTGCGGGGATCCCGAGCAGCTTCCGGAGCGCCTCGACCTGAGTCTTGGAGAGGTCCCGCTTCCCGTTGAGGAACTCCGAGACTCGGCTCTTGCCGCCCATCACGTCATCTAGGTCGGTCCGCTCGAGTCCCTTCTGCTCGAGCATGAAGAGCACCGCCTGTTGTGGGGACACGGAGCCCATCGGGTAGTGCGCGTCCTCGTAGTGCTCCACGAGCACGGACAGGAACTCGAGTCGATCGTAGCCCTCGCTGCCGGCCTCGACGTCCTCATCGTAGAAGTCGGCCCGCCTCCGCTCGCCTACGCCGCTACCGACCGGCCCCATCGAAGGCCAGTTGCGACGAGGGCCGCCACAGCGGCCCGAGCCGGAGGCCCATTTGTTATCGCCAGTCGGGCTCGGCAGCCCGTTGCTAGATCCGGTCCCGCCAATACCCTGGACGCTGCCGTTGATGCATGACAGCCACGATCTCGATTGACGTGCGGGAAATCAGATAGACCACTGTGAATGGGAAACGAGCAAGGAGCGCGCGACGAACATCTGGTTCCACCGGGCTCCCGCT
>JARRPA010000197.1:0-4123 GCA_037383305.1 Gemmatimonadota bacterium
GGAGGGTCTCCTTGACGTGCGCCAACTCGAGCTCCGAGTACATCTCGACTCCATTTGAAAGGCAACGCGAACCGCCAAGATGGCGTTGAACGCGGCAATGCGCGATCCGGATGCGGCGCGGGGCGCCTCCCGGAAAGAAGCGCCCCGCGACGAAGCATGGCCTCGGTCGGACTATTCGTCCGACAGCGTCCGCATGAAGGCGACGATCGCGGCTTCCTCTTCGACCGTCAGGCCGAGGTCGCCGAGCTCGTCCGTGTTGACGTTTACCGCGACTTCCGGCGCCGGCCAGCATTCCGCGGCCATCGCCTCGTCCGCCGTGTACGGACCCGGGCAGACGTCCTTCACGTCGCGCGTGTTGTAGAAGTGGACGATCTGTTCCAGGGACTTGAAGTAGCCGTTGTGCCCGAACGCCTTCGTGGCTTGCATGCCGGGACGTTTGTCCACGTTTCGCAGGGTCGGTACCTTGTGCTTGCCATACTCGTCCGTATCACTCAGGACGCCTCCCAGTCCGAGATCCACGAATGCGGGATCGATCGTATAGATCGGATTGGCCGGATTGCGCGGCAGCCCGAGGTTGTCGAACGAGAAGTCGGTGAGCAGTCCACCGACCGCATCGTCCACCGGGTGGCAGTCGGCACACATCGCCTGCGTGCTGGTGAACAGCTCGAATCCCCATTCCTCCAGGTCGGTGAATTCCACCAGCCCGGCCCGCCACGCGTCGAACTTCGAGGAGAACGGATTCACCTCGGGCGACGCCTCGAACGCCGCGATCGACAGGCCCACCTGGTCGTAGGCCGCGGCGAGCGCCACCTCTTCCTCCGCCGTGAATGCCACGTCGAAGTCGGCGCTGCTCTGCCGGCACTGCTGCTTCATGTCAGCGGGAAACTCCACGTCCGCGAGTGCCATTCCCCAGACAGCATAGAACAGATCGGCGTAATTGCTCTCCCGAACCAGGTATACCACGCAGGACGGATCCGGCAGTGCCTGCTCGACGGGATTCAGGAACGGGCCGAGCGCCTGGTCGGCGGCGGGGTTTCCGAGTTTCCACCCTGTGGCCCTGCCGTCCCAGAAATTCCCGCCGATCCACAATTCTTCGATCGCATCGTAGTAGAAAACTGGCGCGAACGTCGCGTAGGCCGCGGAGGGCGGCTTCCGGGCACCGAATCTCTGCCGGAACGAGCCCGCGTAGACTGCACCGCCCTTGTTGACCGCGACCTTCGGCCCTGTGAACCCGAACTTCGGGTCGTGGCACTCGGCGCAGGACTGGTTGCCGTTTCGGGACAAGGTCTTGTCGAAGTAGAGCTCCCGGCCGAGCGCCTGGATCCCGGTCTCGCTCGACATCAAGGTGGCTGCGGGACGCGTCGCTTCGGTGGACTCGGGTGCGAGGGCGGCTTCGTCGCAACCGGCCAGCGGCAATGCCGGCAGACACACGACGAGTAGCGAGAGCGGTACTGAAAGCCGTCTCATCGGCTTTCTCCTTTCGGAGGCGGCGCGGGACGCGAGCGGTGGGCCGTCGAATGCCGCCGTTGCAGCGGACTGCTGCGTTCCCGAGCCCGATTAGGGGCTCCGCAGTGGTTCCCCGTAAGAACCGGCCTCTTTTCGAGCAACGTACGTACCGGCAGTCAGCAAGTGCCGACTCAGCGCCGAGCACATACAAGCATGCCGATTCTCCGCTGTAGTCCCGGCTTGACGTGTCGGCAGTCGGCGGTCCGGGCCTGTCCACGGGCGGGACACTCTGCCAGCGCTTGGGTCGAACTGTCGAACCCGCGGACATAGATTCGCGGGCATGTCCGTCAACCTCTGGCTGGTCTCGTTCGTTGTATTGCTGGGCCTCGCAGGCGCCTGGCGACTCTATCGGTGGCGCTGGCGGCCGCGCCTCGAACTGGAGACCCTGCCCGGCGGTAACATGCGGGTCGCGAACGTCGGCTCGGCGACGGCGAAGAACTGCCGGGCAGCGCTGCTTCGTCTGGACAGGTTCGAGGATGGCGGGTGGCGCCGACTCGACTCCCGCGGAGAAGCCCGGCCGTTGAGATGGTCGGATGGACCGACGCACCGGGACCTCCGACCGGGGGAATCGGCCGAGATCCAGCTGATGCCAGGGGAGGCCGCCGCGTCGGCCGGTCGCTACCGTCTGGAGGTCGCCGTGATCGATGGCGAGGAGACGCGAGCGCGATTCGAAATAGAGCGTGAAGAAGAGAGGTGAGATCATGATGCAATGCATATTCGACCGTTGTCGGCGGCGATCCCCGGCTCTCCTCGCGCTGGGCTCGACTGTCGCTCTCGTGCTCTCCACAGCCTGCGGCGACGACCCCACGGGTCCGGGCGTCGTGACGGCAGACTTCCAGGCGGCGGCGGCTTCGATCACCGAATCCGAGGTGCGGGGACACGTCAGCGTGCTGTCCCACGATTCCATGCTCGGACGCTGGTCTCCGAGCCCTCAGATCGAGAAGGCCGCGAGCTACATCGCCGGCGAGTTCTCCCGCGCCGGACTGCGGCCGGGGACCGATACCGGTTACTTGCAGTGGTTCGAGATCGAGGCTCTCGGTCAGGTCGTCGAGTCGGATGCATCGCTGGCACGGGTTCCGGGGAATCCCGGCGGATCCGGGGCGTCACCCAACGTGATCGGATGGATCCAGGGGGCCGATCCCTCGCTTCGGGACGAGCATGTGGTATTCAGCGCTCACTTCGACCATATAGGAACCTCATCGGTAGCGTCGCCGACCGGTGACTACATCTACAACGGGGCGGATGACAACGCCTCCGGGACGGCTGCGCTCATCGAGATCGCCGAGGCGTTCGGCTCCCTTGCCTCACCTCCCGCTCGCAGCGTCATATTCCTGGCCACGAGCGGAGAGGAGAGAGGGCTGCTCGGCGCTCTCCACTACACGACGGACCCGACGCTTCCGATCGCCTCGACGCTGGCCAACATCAACCTGGACATGATCGGCAGAAACGATCCGGCCACGGTTCGCGCGATCCACCGTTCGGAATCCGACCTGGGCGAGCTCGTTCAATCCGTCGCGGATCTGCACCAGGACATCGGAGTGACCCCGATCGACGTGACCGACAACACGCTCGTCCAGCGATCCGACTGCTGGGCGTTCATAACCCGCGGCGTGGACGCGCTCTTCCTGCACAGCGGTCTGCACGAGGACTACCACGGCCTGGACGACGAGGTCGAGCGTCTCGATTCGGAGAAGGCGGCCGCCGTCGCTCGCCTCGCATGGTGGGTGGGACTGGAGCTGGTGAGGTAATACGTCGGTTGCGGGCGGCATCGGTTCGCGCGCGACGAAAGGGCGCGAACCGACGTCCGCGAGCGTCTACTCGGAAGCCGCCTTCAGATACTCGACGAGCCGTTGCTTCTCGGCCTCGGTCGGGGGAACCATTCCGAGGATCTGCATCATCGCGCTCATCCGGTACACGAGCGCCTGCGCGCCCTCCGGACCGTGAGCCGTGCGCGACGGCGCCTCGTGACAGAGCGAACAGTACTCCATGTAGAGCAGGTCGTCGGGGCCATCGCCGATCTCCCCGGGCTCCGCCGGTGGAAGGCCATGCCGAGTGAAGTACGCCAGGAGCGAGTCCTGGTCCTCCGCCGTCGGGATGTTGGCCGACTGCAGGCCGGCCATCAGCATCTCGTCCACGGTTCCCTCGATCGTCTCCCCTCCCAGTCGGTCACGCAGGGTCCGCATCCGCATGTTCATCCTGCGCAGAAGGATCGGCCATTCCTCCGACGTGTGCATCCTCGGGCTGGAGACGCCATGACACTGCACGCAGTATACCTGCTGCAGTAGCGCACCCCGCGCCTCGGGCTCCGGCAGGTCGGCGAGTCGGTAACTGTTCGGCGGAAGTCCCGTGCCCGTGGAGGCCACGAGCCGCCACCGCTGACCGTTCGACAGACCCTCGGCCTGCGGGCCCGCGAGATGTTCGCTCGCCACGACGACGGGCAATTTCGCACGCAGTATCATGACGTTTCCACTAGATCGAAGGCGAATCGGGTGTCGTCACCGTTTGAGCAGCTCGTCGCCGTTCAGCCACACGCGGGCCACCTGGGCCGCACCGAGACGCACCGCAACGGCCTGTTCGCGGTCGCTCGCCACCGTCGCCGCGAGGAAGACGAGCTGTC
>JARRPA010000198.1:0-5813 GCA_037383305.1 Gemmatimonadota bacterium
GGTTGTCGGCCACGCTCGCACTCGCTGCACTCAACTCCTCGAGCGATGCGTCTCCCTGGACGGCGCTCTCCAGTCGCTCGCGCGACTCGGTCAGTCCCGATCGGGCCTCCGCGACCTGAGTGAAGGTCCTCTCCTCGAAGGCCGCGGCTTCATCCACAGTGGCCACCAGGTTCGGAATCAGATCGTTTCTCCGCATCAGTTCCGCCTCGACATTCCCGCGAGCTTCCTCGACACCTTCATCGAGCTCCTGGATCGTATTGTAGCCGCAGGCGCCGAGGGGAAGTGTCAGCGCGAGGACGAGAATTGGCAGACGACGTGCCGAGCGTCTCTGGTTCATCTTGGTTCTCCTTCGTTCAGGGCCCTGACGAGGGCCGCGAGAGTGCACCGTCACGAGCCGTGCCGATGCCCGTTGTCGTTCCGGTTTCCCGGTCATTCGGTCTGCCGGACCGGTCCGAGCCCATCCACCCAGTCGATGCTGCGCTCCACGAGCTCCAGGTACGCCTCGACGATAGGATCCTCCATACCGATTTCCGGAACGAATCCGGCCCTCCTCGCCCCCCAGACATCCAGGAACGCGTCCGGCCTCGCACCGACGAGGTTGGCCGCAGCCCGTATCACATCCTCCGAGGTGGCAGGAACGTCGCGTCCCGACAGGCGAAGGATGGCCCGGAGGTAGCAGACGAACGCCGGAATGGCGCGCTCCAATAACTCCCCGACGGCCGAGGGGACCGGCGCCGTGAGCATCAGTCCTTCGCGGAGTTGCGAATGCCGGGCCCGGAGTTCGTGCTCCAGCTGGTGGCGCAACGCGGACCGCGGCAGATCCAGATCGGCCACCGGATCCTCGCCGTGCAGTACCTCGCGTCGGTCTCGCAGATCGGCCATTTCGATCGCGAACGCATCGGAACTCTGCCGGAACTCCTCCCGTCCGAAGAGCATCGGGGCCGCCCTTCCGAGGTCCACCCACCGTCGCGCGATCGCCGACATGCATCGGAGGTCATCCAGCGTGACGCGGTCGAGAAGTACCAGCAGGTTGATGTCGCTGATGCCCAGGACCGACTCCCGCCGCGGTACCGATCCGTACAGGAGGACAGACACCAGTCGCTCGCCGAATTCCGCGATGAGCGCTTCGATCACTTCCGAGGTCGCAACCGTATTCCCTGTGTCGCTCACGCGCCTGCCTCCCGTGCGACTCTTGCATTCACCAGCTGCCTCCCGCGCCGCCGCCCCCGAATCCGCCTCCGCCCCCGAAACCTCCGAACCCGCCTCCGAATCCGCCGCCTCCGAAGCCCCCGCCGAGGCCACCCGAACCGCCCCAGCCGCCGCGCGGGCCCCCTCCGATCGGAAACGGAACGATCACCGGACCCCTGCGGCCCCCTCCGCCCATACCGGAGCCGGGCCCACCTCGTCCCCCACCTCCTCGCCGCGAGCTCTTAGCGATCGCCAGCAGCAGCAGGAAGAGAAGTCCGAGCAGCAGGAGTATCGTGCCCAGCGGGATTCCGTCGCCCTCCGCCGGGAGTGTCGGCGGGGGAATCGCACCGTCCATCTCGAATCCGAATCGGGCGGCGTACTGGCCCGCGAGTGCTCGCACCCCTTCCTCGATGCCGGAGCCGTAGTCCTGCTCGCGGAATGCGGGGACCATGTATCGATCGCGGATCCGACCGGCTTCCGATGCGGTGATGAAGGTATTGGCACCGAAAGCGAGAGCGATCTCGACGTGGCCGCGGCCGTCCGAGGAGGTTTCCTTCGGCACCACGAGCACCACGGCGCCCGTCTGCCGACCGGGTGCGCCGGGCGCGCCCGCCTTTCCGACACCCCACTCGTTCCCGATGCGATGCGCAAGCTCCGTCCGGGGTTCGCCCCCCAGGTCGGGAAGGGTCACGACCACGATCTCGCCCCCGGATTTCGCACGCACCTCTTCCGCGATCTTCGTGATGCGGGCTTCCGTGGCCGGGGGGATGATCTCCGCGAAATCGTTGACCAGACCTGTGGGCCGCGGGATCTCGACCTGCGCCACGGTGGTGGCCGGCCGGCCGGTCGCGATAGCCGCGAAAAGGCCGAGTGCTGCCACCGATCTGCGAATTCGCGAGTCCCTGCTCACCCTTCCCCTCGGATGGAGATTTCATCATCGCGACCCCCGGTCGAGGCTGCGAACTCGAAGAAGGTTGCGCTGCCGGACGGTGCGGATCAAGCGATGGCCTCCCGCTGGACGCTTCCGGAAGCCGCCCGTAGCTTCTTTTGCCGGCACGGGAACGACCCGCCGGAGTCTGAACGAACCCGCACGAGAGCGACGCGAGATGCCGGGAACCGAGCTGTTCGGCGAAGAGGAACGACGCGAAGTCATGGAGGTTCTCGATACGGGCGTTCTGTTCCGTTACGGTCACGAGGACCGGCGCCGGGGCAGGTGGAAGGCGCGCCAGATGGAGAAGATGGTATCCGACTACACGGGGGCCTCACACGCCCTGGCTGTTTCGAGCGGCTCGACCGCCGTGGCCTGCGCGCTGGCGGCAGCCGGGATCGGATACGGAGACGAAGTGATCGTACCGCCGTTCACCTACCTGGCCACGATCGAGGCCGTGCTTCTGGCGGGCGGGCTTCCCGTGTTCGCCGACATCGATGACACGCTCTGCCTGGACGCCGCGAGCGTCAGGGCGGCGCTGACGCCGAACACGAGGGCAGTCCTGCTCGTGCACATGTGCGGGGCCGCCGCCGACATGGACCCGTTGCTCGATCTCTGCCGTGAGCGGGATCTCGTACTGGTCGAGGACGCCGGACAGGCCCTGGGCGCCTGGTACCACGGTCGATCGGTCGGACGGTTCGGCGCTACCGGCGCATACTCCTTCGACTTTTTCAAGATCACGACGGCGGGCGAGGGAGGCGTGTTCGTCACGGACGACGAAACGCGCTACCGTCTCGCTGACAGCTATGCGGATCACGGGCACGTCCACGCGGGCGAAAACCGCGGAATGGAAGCACACCCGATCGTCGGATTCAACTACAGAATCAGCGAGCTCCACGCGGCGGTAGGCCTCGCGCAGATGCGGAAGCTCGATCAGATCCGGTCCGCGAAGCGGGAGAACAAGGCTCGCCTTCGGGAAGCGGTGGAAGATCTTCCGGGCATCGGCTTCCGCCGAATGCCCGATCCGGAAGGCGACTCGGGCACGTTTCTCAACCTGCTGCTGCCCGACCGCCGCCTCGCGAGCGCCGCCGTCGACGCCTTGCGGAAATCTGACGTGCCCGGAGTCAACTACTGGTACACGAACATGTACCACTTCATCAACCAGTGGGATCACGTGAAGGATCTCGCCGCGGCTGCGCCGCTCGCGATCCACGCTCTCGGCGCCCCGCAGGACTACAGAGCGCTCGAGCTGCCCGGCGCACAGGATGTGATCGGCCGTCTCGTCTCGATCGGCGTGGGATGCGGGTGGAACGCTGAAGAAACCGCCCGGACCAGTCGAAATCTGAGGACTGCCCTGGCATCCGTACTCGGCGGAGAGGCGTAGCGGCCATGCACAGGAACTTTCGGAACGTCGGCAAGATCGTCTACGGGCGAGGGTCGATTGAACAGCTCGGGTCCATACTGGAGCCGGTCCGGGCTGGAGGTCCCGGACCGGTGGTCTTCGTGGTCGACGACTGGTTCGAGGGCCGTGAGGTCATGGAGCGGGTTCCCGTGGCGCCGGGGGACGAAGTGCACTTCTTCGATGCCAGTCACGAGGAACCGAAGACCGGACAGGTGGACGAGTTGCGCGACGGGATTCTGCAGCGCAACGGTACCCCTTCCGGCGTGGTGGGAATCGGCGGCGGAAGCGTGATGGACGTCGCGAAGGCCCTCTCCCTCATGCTGACCAACGAAGGCTCTTCGACGCGCTACCAGGGGCTGAACCTGGTGAAGCAGCCCGGCGTCTGGCACGGCGGAATTCCGACCATCTCGGGGACCGGCGCGGAAGTGTCGATGACCGCCGTCCTGACCGGCCCGGAGAAGAAGCTCGGACTGAAGTGCGAATGGACACCTTTCGACCAGCTCGTTCTGGACCCCGACCTCACGGCCACCGTCCCGACCGACCACTGGTTCTACACGGGAATGGACTGCTACATCCACTGCATCGAGGCCGAGACCGGCTGAGGTCGGAGCCTGCCACGCCGTCTCCTACGGACTTTCGTACGTTCTGGGAACGAGACACGGCCTCGCCAATTGTCTCGCCTTCAGGCAGTTGCGCGATTTCTATCCGCGCGGGGTGGACGAATTCGAGGCGATGGTCGACAAGCATGGGATCGCGCTCCCCGAGAACCTGTCGGCTGGCTGGAGCGGCCCGCAGGTTCGGCGAATGGCGGAGATCGCCTACGACCTGCCTCACATGTGGGACCACGCCCTGGGCCCCGACTGGCAGAGCGAGATCACGCTGGAGCGCCTCGAGGCGATCTTTCGGAGGCTGTAGGAGTAATGGCGACACGCAGGTTCCAGCTGGGCGACGTCGAGATCGGGGGCGAAGGACTGTTCCTGATTTCGGGACCGTGCGTCATCGAGGACGAGAGCGTCATGCTGCGCACCGCCGAGGAGCTGGCACGGGTCGCGGAAGCGACCGGGATCGGTGTCGTCTACAAATCCTCCTTCTCGAAAGACAACAGGAGCTCGCTGGAATACTATCGAGGACCGGGGCTCGACGAAGGACTGCGAGTCCTGGACCGGATCCGAACAGAGTTCGGCTTTCCCATACTGTCCGACGTGCACACACCGGCACAGGCCTCGGCGGCAGGCGACGTACTCGATGTCGTTCAGATCCCCGCGTACCTGTGCATGCAGACGGAACTCGTGATCGCGGCCGCAGACACGGGTCGGGCCGTGAACCTGAAACATGGACAGTTTCTCGCGCCCGAGAACATGATGAAGCCGGTCGAGAAGGTGCTCGCACGAGGCAACGAGCGAATCATGCTCACCGAGCGGGGCTACACCTTCGGCTACAACGACCTGGTGGTGGACCCTCGGGCCTTCTACCATCTGCGAAAGACGGGTTTCCCCACCGTGTTCGACATCACTCACTCGATCCGCCGATACGGCATTCCCAGCGCGGACCCGTCCGGTGGCGCGCGGGAGTTCCTTCCGGTCATCGCCCGCTCGGGCGTGGCCGCCGGAGTCGATGGCGTCTTCATCGAGACCCATCCCGATCCGGCCCGAGCCCTGTGCGATGCCGCGAGCCAGCTCTGCGTGTTCGACCTGGAAGGATTCCTGGCGCCGCTCCTGGACCTGCACGAAGTCGAGTTGCGCCACCGGCCGGCCGATTGACGTGCCGGCCGTGCGCGGAGTCTCCTGCTCCACGGCGGAGTCGAGGATCCCGCTGCACCGCTGAAAGAACGGAAGAGAGAATCGACATGGAGCTGTACCTGGACAGCGCGGATCGACGGGAGATCGAGGAGGCCTTCGGACTCGGCATTCTCGATGGTCTCACCACCACGCCGACCTTCATGCACCGGCACGGCATCGAGGACGTGGACGCCTACCTCCTCGATCTCGCCCGGATGGTGCCGATTCTCCAGGTCGAGGCCCTTGGCGATTCGGCCGACGAAATCCGGTCCGAGGCCATCCGCCAGATCGAGCTGGGCCTCGATCCGGGTCGAACGGTATTCAAGATCCCGGTGTCCCTGGAAGGCATCAAGGCCTGCCGACGTCTCACGGACGAGGGACTGATGGTCAACGTCCACCTGGTCTATACGCTTCAGCAGGCGTACATGGCCATGCAGGCCGGTGCCGCCTACGTGTGCCCTCTCGTCGGCCGGCTCCAGGACCAGGGGCAGGACGCCCTCGCGCTGGTCGCGGCTGA
>JARRPA010000199.1:0-4110 GCA_037383305.1 Gemmatimonadota bacterium
CCAACTTCTCGGTCGTCAAGCTCTCGCTCGAGGAATTCCGTCCCCGTGCCTTCAATGCGCTGCGCTTCGTGCTCGCCTCGGCGATCCTGCTTCTCGTCCTCCGCCCGACCCGCACGACCTTCCGGCTCGAGCCGGGCGACATCCGGAAGTTCATCGGTCTCGGCCTGCTCGGAAACGTCGTCTACCAGCTGATGTTCATCTTCGGCGTACACTGGACGCTGGCCGGAAACGCGGCGCTCATGCTGGCGACGGTGCCGATCTTCGTGTCGCTCTTCTCCACCCTGCTGGGTCACGAGAGGATCAGTCCTGCGGGCTGGCTGGGAGTGGCGCTCTCCGTCGGGGGCATCGGGCTCGTCGTGTGGGGCGGAACGCGCGCCGTTCAGTTCGGCCAGGAAACCGTCCGAGGGGATCTCACGATGCTGGGCGCCGCCGTGGCATGGTCGGCCTATACCGTCGGCGCAGCTCCGCTCGTGAAGCGCTACGGGCCGCTGCGCACGACGGCGGGAACGATGTGGATCGGCACCGTGGTGCTCGTCGCGATCTCCCTGCCATCACTGTTCGCCCAGGACTGGACGATCGTCGGCCCCGTGGCCTGGTCGGGACTCGTGTTCAGCGGTGCCCTCTCGATCGCGCTGGCCTACCTGATCTGGTACTACGGTGTGCGGCACCTGGGCAGCTCCCGGACGGCCGTGTACTCGAACACGGTGCCTCTCGTGGCGATCGTGGTCGCCTGGGCGACACTCGGAGAGACCCCCACGCTGCTGCAGCTGGTCGGGGCGGTCGCGATCGTAGGCGGCGTGCTCCTGTCGAAGCTCGGCGTGGAATCCGGCGCCGGCGGACCGGACCTGCCCCTGGAATAGGAGCTGCGCCTCAGGCCATGGGCCCGGCCACCTCGGGATGGGCGCGGACGAAGGTCACCAGGCGATCCACGTAGTCGCGGAAGCGAGGGACCGCGATCCCCGAGCCCTGAAGATCCGTCATCGTGTGCTGGACCGAATAGTGGGTCGGGTGATCGAAGTAGTCGAGTGACTCGGGTTGAATCCCCGTGAATCGAGCGAGACCGGGAACGGCACGCAGAGCGCCACGGGCGAGGGACTTGGGAACCGGAATCGGCACGACGTCCCGACCGGTCGCCTCCGCGATCGTCGTCACGGCGTCCGATACGGTCAGCGGATCGGGATCCGCCAGCTGATAGGTCCGACCGGTCGTGTGAGGTAGGGACGCCAGATAGGTGATCGCCTCGACGACGAAGTCCCTGGGCACCAGGTTGATGCGACTCTCCGAGGCGCCCTTCAGCTCGGGCACCGGTACCCTGCGCCTGTGCCTGAGCATCCAGCGGATGATCGCGTACGGCCCGTCGTACTTCTGCGTCATCCCGGTGCGGCTGTCGCCGACTACGATCGCCGGGCGGTAGGTGGTGACCGGAATCCCGTCCCGGGCCGCCGTCCGGACTTCTCTTTCGGCCAGGTACTTCGTCTCCTCGTAGTAATTGTTGAAGGCCTGGCCTCGATCGAGGTCTTCCTCGCCGAAGATCCCCGGGTACCGTCCGCTGACGTAGCAGGTGCTGACGTAATGGAGGCGCTCGAGGCTGCTGCAGGCCGAGGCGAAGTCCAGCACGTGCCTCGTACCGTACAGATTGACGCGCATCCCGAGCTCCCGGCGCACCCCGAGATCGTATACCGCCGCGAGGTGGAATATCGCGCTCACCTCCGAGGCCACGCGCGGGAGCGATGCGCCGAGCCCCAGGTCGGCGCGTGTGATGTCGCCTTCCACGCACTGCACGCGGCCCCGCAGCTTCGGCTCGGAGAGCTCGAGCGCCTCGATCCGCCGCCGCGCCGGATCGGCGAACGGCGGCTGCACGAGGCAGAGGGCCGTCGCATCTCTGGAGCGTGCCAGGATCCGCGGGAGGAGCTCCGATCCGAGGAACCCCGGAAAGCCGGTGAAGAAGATCCGGCTCATCGGAGTCGCGGGGAATCGCGGAGGAACCGGAGCAGCCCCGTCGTGATCCGTCGCCCGCCGGGGCGCCGAGCCCAGGAAATCGCCTCCGCGATCGACATGCCGCGCTGCACCGCGATCGTCTGGGCCTGGGTATACCTCAGCAGGCCGTCCCGACCGTGCCTTCGACCCACGCCGGAGTCTTTCATGCCCCCCATGGGCGCGTCCACGGAGCCCCAGGCGGCCGCGTAGGCTTCGTTGATGTTCACGGTCCCCGTCTCGATCCGGCGCGCGAGCGCGAGCGCCGCCTGCCGGTCCCGGGACCAGATGCTGGCATTCAGGCCGTAGCGACTGTCGTTCACCAGCTCGACCGCCTCGTCGTCGGTCTCGAACGGCCGAACCGTCGCCACCGGCCCGAAGGTCTCCTCCGAGTGGAGCCGCATCTCCGGGGTGACACCCGTGAGCACCGTCGGCTCGAAGAACCACGGGCCGATCTCCGGGCGCGCGTGGCCGCCGGCGCGGACCGTGACACCGTGAGCGACCGCGTCGTCGACATGTTCCGACACCTTTTCGAACTGTTCCCGCGTGGAGAGCGACCCGACGTCGTATCCCCAGTGGAGTCCGGTTCCGAGCCGGAGCGCCGCGGTCCGCTCCGAGAACCGCGCGAGAAAGGCGTCGTGCATCGAACGGTGCACGTAGATCCGCTCGATCGAGAGACACAGCTGGCCCGCGTTGGAGAAACACCCCTGGAGGGCACCCTCCACCGCCCTCTCGAGGTCGGCGTCCCCTCGCACGATCATCGCGTTCTTTCCGCCGAGCTCGAGGCTCGCGCCCACGAGTCGCTCACCCGCCGCCGCCGCGACGATCCGCCCGGTCTCCGTGCTTCCGGTGAACGCCACGTAGTCGGCCGACCGGACCAGGGCCGCGCCCGCCTCGAGGCCCGAGCCCGATACGACCCGGAACAGGTCCGCGGGAAGTCCGGATTCCGAGAGCTTTTCCGCGATCCAGAGAGCCGTGTGCGTGGTCTGCAGGTCGGGCTTCAGGACCACGGCATTCCCGGCGAGCAGGGCCGGAATCGCATCCGTCGCGCCGAGACTGAGAGGGTAGTTCCAGGGGGCGATGATCCCCACGACCCCGTGCGGCTTCCGAAGCTCCAGGACTCGCGTGAGTCCCGGCATCACCCCGCGACGGCGCTTCGGCTCCAGAAGGCCGGGGGCCTGCTTGGCGTAATGGGCGGTGGTGATCACGACGTCCGCGACTTCTTCGAAGGCGTGCGCCCGCGCCTTTCCGGTCTCGAGCTGCACGATGTCGAGGATCTCGTCCTGAGCTTCGAGCAACCGATTCTGAAAGCACTCGAACAGCCCGGCTCGCGCCATTGCCGGCATCGCTCGCCACTCTACCGAGGCCGCCCGGGCCCGATCCACGGCCGCTTTCACATCGTCGGCGCCGAGCGCGGGAACGTGGGCCAGCACCTCGCCGGTGAACGGAGACCGGACGGCTTCCATCCGGGGGCTCCGGACGGCCGGGACGAGATGGCGTCGGAGACCGGCGAGGCGCACCCCGTAGCGGGCCGCCGCGGCGGACGCGCCGTGATCGAGGAGTGCCTCCGGGGAAGCGATTCCGGCCGGACCCGGAGCTCCGGGCTCGCTTTCTTGACTCACGCGACGGACGATAACTCGCGGAACCGGGCGGCGCCAAAGGCGGCCGGCCTCTAGATTCGACCCGCCGGGGGGCGACGATCACTCCCGGCCCCGTGCACCCGAAGGTCAGGAGGCTCGAGAGGCGATGGTCCCCGGCAGCGGAAGGGAGTCTCGGGGTGACGGGGTTCGCTCCAGCCACGCGCGACTTCGCCGAGCGCGGCGCCGGGTCCCGGGTCTGCGGCTCGCTTCGCTCGGCGCTCATCTTCTCTCGCTCCTGGCGCCCATCCAGACGCGAGCCGTGGCGCAGGATCTTCGACCGACGACCGCCCTGGACAGCCGGAATCGGGTCCCTGCGCGCGATACGCTGTTTCTCGTCGGAGACGCTCGCATCGATCCCGGCCTCGCGGCCCTTGGCCGGAACGAACCGAACCTCGTGACTGCCGCCTGGCGGCGGGCGCTCGGCTTCGTCGAATGGACGGACGGGGCCGTGCTCGTCGCCGACGGCGCGTCGAATTACGTCGAACTCGCACGACAG
>JARRPA010000200.1:0-8931 GCA_037383305.1 Gemmatimonadota bacterium
GGTCCAGACACCCCAGGCGTTTCCGGTCGGACTCCTGCGCGATCTCCACGCGCGGGCCGCACAGGAGGCGGCTTCCGGGACCGACGATGCGGCACTCGCGGAGCGGTATGGCGTGCCCGTGAGCGTGGTCGAGGGCGAGCCCTTGAATCTGAAGATCACCACTCGGACAGATTTCGCGGTGGCAGAGTGGCTGGTCGCCGAGGGGCACGTCCGCCTCGCAGGCATCGAGCCTCCCGTCTCCGGGGACGAGTGAAGTCGTGGCGAACTTCGTCGAGATCCACGGCGAGACGGAAGGCGAAAGGGTGGAGGCCGCATGTGCAGCACTGGGAAACGGCGACTTGCTGGTTCATCCCACGACCTCCGTTTACGGGGTCGGAGGTCTCGACCGCGGTGCGGACAATTCGGTGGCCCGCCTGAAGGGCAGGTCGGGGTCCGTTCCGATTCTGCGTCTCGTCTACGATGTCGAGCAGCTCCTCGACCTGTATCCCTCCGTTCGCTGGAGCCCGGAGGCCGAGGTCCTCGCGTCGGTCTTCTGGCCCGGTCCGCTGACGCTGATTCTGGATGACGGGTCGGAACCGGGACTGGCGGCTCGCGCGGAGGCGCACCCGGTCATGCGGCGACTCCTTGCTCGTTCCGGAGGTGGACTCGGATCCACGAGCTTGAATCTCACCGGCGAGCCGCCGGCCCGGACTCTTCGAGAAGCGCGCCGCGTCCTGGAGAGGATGCCGGAGTGCGATCGCTCGCTGCACTTCCTTGAAGCCGGGGACCTCCCCGGTCCGCCGACCTCGACCGTTCTGTCGCTGCGCGAGGGCGATCACCGGCTACTCCGCGCGGGAGCGATCCGCCGGGAACAGATCGAGAGTCTGATCGATTTCCCCGGACCTTCGGAAGGCGAGGACAGACCATGAAGCCCTTCCGGCTCCTGTTCGTCTGCACCGGAAACACCTGCCGGAGTCCGATGGCCGAACTGTTGGCGCGGCGCCATGCCCGAAATCGAGGGCTCTCGGGGATCTCGGCGACCTCCGCCGGTACCGCGGCCGGCGAAGGCGCCCCCGCGTCGGCGCCCGCCCGGGCCGTAGCCCTCGCGCATGGGGGGAGTCTCGAATCTCACCGTTCACGGGGGCTGACAGCCGAGCGCATCGAAGAGGCGGACCTGATCGTCGTGATGACCGATCGTCACGCGCGCTTCGTTTCTCAGCTCGATCCCCGGGCCGTGGTGATTCTGGCGACATCCGTTCTGCCCGATGGGCATCCGGCTCGCGGCACGGACGTGCCCGACCCGTTCAACGCGGGGCTCGCCGAGTACGAGCGGACCTGGGATTCGATCTCCGTGTGCGTGGAGGCGCTCCTCGATCGAATCGCCCGACAACGGGGAGACTGAGCATGGTGGCGGAGGGGTGACCGACCGTGCCGGCGTCGGGCGGAGGCCGCCGTCCCCCCCGCGATTCGGTCTGATCGGAGACCCGGTGCAGCACTCCCTGTCGCCGATCATGCACCGGGCCGCCTTCCGCGAGCTGGGTCTCGAGGCGCGCTACGATCTCGTTCTGGTGCCATCCGATCGACCCGAAGGGGTAGCGAGGGCCATGCGCGGTCTCGCCGCGGAGGGTGGAGGGAACGTAACCGTGCCCCACAAGCGCCGTGCGGCAGGGGCCCTGGAAGTCGCGACCGAGGTCGTGCGGCGCACGGGGGCCTGCAACTGTTTCTGGCAGGATGACGCAGGTCGGCTGTCGGGAGACAACACGGACGTGGGCGGTATCCGGCGTGTGATCGAGTCGATGCCGGGATTCGACCCGGTCGGGGCTCGTGTGCTGGTGATCGGAGCGGGAGGAGCAGGCGCCGCCGCCGTCGTAGCCGCGCTCGGGGCGGGCGCCGCGATCGTCCAGATCCGGAATCGTACCGAGAGCAAGATTCCTGGACTCATCGCTGCCGTCGAAGATCCTCGGGTCAGCGGCGGCGAATCGGGTTCGGGCGTCGAGGGTTGGAATCTCGTGATCCAGGCGACGAGCCTTGGGCTCGCCGAAGAAGATCCGCTGCCGCTGTCCGTCGAGGGAACCGAGCCGGCACATGCACTCGATCTCGTGTATCGTCCGGGCGGCACCCCCTGGATCCGCCACGCCCGGACCGGGGGCTGGGTGGCAGAAGACGGACTGCGTGTGCTCCTCGAACAGGGCGTCCTCTCCCTGGAGCGCTGGACCGGAGCCGGAGTCCCGGCCCGGGTACGTGCGGCGATGCGGAAGGCGCTGGTGGCCGCCGCCCGGTCATGATCTCTCCGGCGGGGACGCGACGTCGAGACGAAACGGCCACGATCGCCTCCGGCGGGACGCTCGCCGTCCGGCGAGCCCTCCAGCTCGCGGGACGAGCGTTCGACGCGCTTCTTCCTCAAGTCTGCGTGTCCTGCTCCGCTGCCGTGGAGTCCGGCCGCGCTCCGCTTTGCGGCTCGTGCGAGACGCGACTTCGGGAAGTCCCGGCGCCGCGCTGCCCGCGTTGCGGATTCACGAGGTTTTCAGCTCTGTCTTCACCGGCCTCCTGTGCGGAGTGCGCAGAGTGGCCGGAAGCCCTGGGACGTTCCGAATCCGCCTTCCTCCTGACGCCTCCCGCGACTCGCCTGGTGCACGGTCTGAAGTACGGCGGGTGGACGGCGCTGGGGGAACGGATGGGAGCTCTGATGGTCCCGGCTGCCCTGCGCGTGTGTCCGGGACCGGCCCTCCTCGTTCCGGTACCGCTGACGCCCTCGCGACTCCGCGAACGAGGCTACAACCAGGCCCTTCTACTGGCGAAGGGTCTGGAGCGGGAGCTCGGCTGGCCGGTACGACCGGTTCTTCGTCGCGTGCGAACGGGGCGCGGGCAGGCCCGGTCAGATCGGAAGCAGCGGGCCCGCAACGTGGCAGGCGTATTCCGGCCGGAGCCCGGCCGACTCTACCGGTCAGGCCCACCCGTGGTTCTCGTGGATGACGTCCTCACGACCGGCGCGACCCTCGCGGAGTGCTGCCAGGCGCTCCGGGCCGCCGGAGTGCCCTGCGCAGGGGCCGTGAGCTTCGCTCGCACTCCCCCGCGCCGTCCCGTCCCCTGACCGCGCGGGGACTTGTCCGCGGCATCTTTTCCCTGCAAGCTTTGAGGCTCCCGGGGCGCGTGGGCCCCGGGCGGACCTGTCCATTCCCTCAGCTTCGAGGAGACACGATATGTCGGTGAAGATCGCGATCAACGGATTCGGCCGCATTGGCCGCAACATCCTCCGTTCGGCGCTGCAGCAGGGACTCGGAGACCTCGACGTCGTAGCCATCAACGACCTGACCGATGCCAGGACCCTGGCTCACCTGTTCAGCTACGACTCGGTGCACGGACGGTTCGACGGGACCGTGGAGGTCGACGGGGATGATCTGGTGATCGATGGCGAGCGTTTCACGGTCCTCTCGGAGCGAGACCCGGCGAAGCTCCCGTGGGCGGACCTGGACGTGGACATCGTGTTCGAAGCGACGGGTCTCTTCCGGAAGCGGCCCGACGCGCAGAAGCACCTCGACGCGGGCGCCAAGAAGGTCGTCGTCACCGCGCCGGCCGTGGACCCGGACATCACGATCGTGCTGGGCGTCAACGACCAGAATTACGACCCCTCCACGGACAACATCATCTCGAACGCGTCCTGTACGACGAACTGCGTGGCGCCGGTCGTCAAGGTGATCCTCGACGCATTCGGCTTTCGAAACGGTCTGATGACGACCGTTCACAGTTACACAAACGACCAGAGCATTCTGGACCTCCCTCACAAGGACCTCCGTCGTGCGCGTGCAGCCGCGGTTTCGATCATTCCGACCACGACGGGTGCGGCGAAGGCCACGGGCCTGGTTCTGCCAGCCGTAAAGGGGAAGATCGACGGCATGGCGATGCGGGTCCCGACGCCGAACGTCTCGATCGTGGACCTGGTCGCGACCGTCGAAAAGGACACGAGCGCAGAAGAGGTAAATGCCGCCATGCGCGCTGCATCCGAGGGTTCGCTGGCCGGCATTCTGGGGTACGAGGAATCGCCACTCGTATCCGCCGGATCGGCGAACACCTTTGATCCGGGAGGCGGCATGCGAACCAGGACTGTCCGGGATCTGGACCCGGCGACTCTCGAGGGTCGTCGGGCTCTGGTCCGCGTCGACTTCAACGTTCCGATGGACGAAGACGGGACGGTGCGCGATACGAACCGGATCGAGGCCAGCCTTCCGACTCTGAAATATCTGCTGGAGCGCGAGGCCCGCCCGGTCCTTCTCTCGCACCTGGGCCGACCGAAGGGGGAAGTCGTGCCCCGGTATTCGCTCGCGCCGGTGGCCCCGATCCTGGCCGATCTGCTCGGGGTGCCCGTGCACTTCCTGCCGGAAACGGATACGGACGCCGTCGCCCGACTCGGAGATCTCTTCGTGAACGATGCCTTCGGGAGCACTCACCGGGCGCACGCCTCAGTCGTGGGCGTGGCGGAGCTGCTCGATCCGGCGGTCGCCGGTCTGCTCGTGGAATCAGAGCTCGAGGCGTTCTCCGAGCTGCGGGATCCGAAGAGCCGGCCTTTCGTGGTGGCCTTCGGTGGCGCGAAGATCTCGGACAAGATCCCGTTGATCGAGGCGTTCCTGGAACGGGCCGATGCCGTACTGATCGGCGGTGCGATGGCGAACACCTTCCTGAAGGCGGAAGGTCACGACATGGGAAAATCGCTGGTCGAGGAGGAGGCGCTTGAGGTCGCCGAAGAGTTTCTCCGACGACCCGAGCACCGGCTCAGCCTGCCGTCCGACCTGGTGGTGGCCGAAGCGGGCGCGCCCGACGCGACTCTGTCTGAGATCGTGAGGGCGGACCGGGTACCGTCGGATCGGGCCGCATTCGACATCGGGCCCAGAACGCGCGAGACATTCGAGCACGCGATTCTGCAGAGTCGGACCTGAGCGCGATCCGGCAGGCCGGCCTCGCGGGCGCCGTATCCCACGTGTCGACAGGCGGCGGCGCCGCTCTGGAATATCTCGCGCATGGCGTGCTTCCCGGCCTCGAAGCTCTGGACAAGGTGGGCAGATGAACGACCATACGAAGCCGCTCTTCGCGGCCAACTGGAAGATGTTCAAGGGCCCGCGCGACACGGCGGAATTCCTGGATTCCTTCCAGTCGAGCTATGCTCCCAGGGGTGACCGCCGGATCGCGTTCTTCCCGCCCTCGATCAGTCTACAGGCATTTCTCCGAGCCTCATCTTCGCGCCCCGACCTGGAGGTGGGGGTCCAGGACGTCCATCAGGAGGTGGAGGGAGCGCACACCGGCGCGGTGTCGGCAAAGATGGCGGCGGAAGCTGGCGCGACCTGGGCGCTGGCCGGACACTCCGAGCGGCGTCGCGAGTTCGGAGACGATGACTCGCTCGTGACGGCCAAGACGGCTCGGATCCTGGAAGCCGGTCTGAAGCCGATCGTCTGCATCGGAGAGACGCTGGAGGAGAGGGAAGCCGGCCGGCTCACGGCCGTTCTCGAACGGCAGGTCCGCAGGGTGCTTTCAACGGTACCGGCCGACCGGCTGACCTGGGCCTACGAGCCGGTCTGGGCGATCGGGACGGGACGAACGGCCTCACCCGCCGACGCCGGAGAAGCGCACGGCATCGTGCGCTCCGCGATCGCGGCGGCTGCCGATGCGGAAATCGCCGACGCAGCCGTGATCCTGTACGGCGGGAGCGTGAAGCCGGGCAACATCGGAGACCTGATGGCGGCGCAGGGCGTAAACGGCGTTCTCGTCGGGGGCGCGAGTCTCGATCCGGAGGCCTTCGCGGCGATCTGCGAGGTTCCGCTGTCGCGCAGCGGAGATCGCCCCCCGCGTTGACGTTGTGCGGATTTCGCGCTACGTTTTGCGACTCTGCGGGCCCGACGGCCCGCAGAGTGTTTTTTGTGCATTGGAGACTGGAGACGGATGTTTACGCTACTCGTGGTTCTTATCAGCCTCGTGGCCCTGTTCCTCATCGCGGTCATCCTGTTGCAGTCGGGGAAAGGGGGAGGACTCGCGGCCGAATTCGGCGGAGCTTCGTCGTCCACCGATTCGATCATGGGGGGACGGCAGGCGGCCACCGTTCTGACGCGGTCCACCTGGATCGGAGGAGGGGTCTTCCTCGCGCTCGCCCTGCTGCTGGCGATCCTCGCGGCCCGGACGTCGGGCCCCGCGGAATCGATCCTGCGGTCTGAATTCCAGTCTCCCGGCGCCGCGCCGACCTCCGTGCTCGAGTCCGAGGGCGACGCCCCTCCGTCGATGCTCGAGGAATCCGTTGGAGCGGAATCAGAGGATCAGCCGGCCCCGGTCCCCTCCGACTCTCCCGAAGGCGAGGACGGAGGAAGCTGATCCGGGCCCCCGCTCGGCCTCCCTCGCGCAGGTCGGGCGTCGGGTCTGGAGGAGCAGGAATGTCCGGCGGGCCGCTCCGGTGAGCGGCCCGTTCTTCATCTCGGTGCCGGAGGTGCCGGTCGGAAGGGGGCCTCGGGGGGGAGATCGAGGAAGTCGAGATATTTCCCCTCCTCCTGCCGCTCTTCGAGCCACGCCTCGAAGCCGGAGCGCACGAGCCCCTCGATCGAGCGACCTTCGCGAGCGGTCCGCACGGCGAGGTCGTTCGCGTACTCGTTCTTCGGGTGGTCTGCGTGCCCCCGCACCCATCGCCATTCGATCCGGTGCGAGCGCGTGCATTCCACCAGCTGCCGCCAGGACTCCACATTCTCGATGGGGCCGCCCCGGCGTCTCCAGCCCTTCCGGGCCCAGCCGTGAACCCACTCGGACATCCCCTTGATCAGGTACTGACTGTCCGACGTGAACACCACATCGCACGGCCTCTTCAGACTTCCGAGTCCTACGATCGCGGATCGGATCGCCATTCGGTTGTTCGTAGTATCGGGATCGAAGACCGCGTAGTCCCTCCGGTACCATCCGCGACGCGCGTCGAAGCTCTCGATCAGTCCAGCGGCGGCTCCGGGACGCGAACGGTCCCGGAACTGGTTGCCCAGACAGGACTCGTCTGCGTAGATATACACCGTTTTTTCGGACAATGTGCGCCCCGGAGGTGGTGCCGATTCCAGAATCGAGCCTGAAGGGACGAAGCCCGTGCCGCTGACGCAAGCCCAGGACGGAGCCCTGTTGCTGGAGGACGGCCGACGATTCCCCGGACGCCTGGCCGGCAGTGCGGATCCGGGTGCCGGAGAGATCGCGTTCACGACGAATCTGACCGGATATCAGGAGGTACTGACCGATCCTTCCTTTGCCGGTCAGATCGTCGTGATGACCGCACCGATGATCGGCAATTACGGCGTGACCGAGCGGGACGCGCAGTCGAGGCGCCCCTGGGTGGCAGGCTTCGTGGTGCGGGAGCTCGCCCGTGTCGGACATTCCTGGAGGGCGGAGGAGTCCCTCTCCGACTATCTGGTCCGGAACGGAATCCCCGCGCTCGCGGATGTCGATACGCGGGCGGTAACCCGGCACATTCGCGAGCTCGGCGCCATGCGCGCGCTGATCATGCCGGGAGACTGGAGCGATGAGCGCGGCCTCGACCGGCTGCGCACGGAGCCCGAGATGCAGGGCCGCGATCTCGCGACCGGGGTCTCGACTCCGTCTCCCTACGAGATCCGGGCGCACGGTGACGAGCGGGGCGTCGTCATCTGTCTCGACTACGGCGTGAAGCAGAAGAGCCTCGACCTGATCGCCGGTGCCGGTTTCAGAGTCCGGGTGGAGCCGGCCTCGACCGACGTCGAAGCGATCCTCGCGGCAGGTCCGTCCGGCATCTTCATCTCCAACGGACCGGGGGATCCCGAAGCGATCCAGGGCGCCGCGGAGAAGATCCGGACGCTGGTCGCGGCCGGTCTTCCGGTATTCGGAATCTGCCTGGGCTGCCAGCTTCTCGCCCGGGCGTTCGGTGGACGGACGTGGAAGCTCCCGTACGGTCATCGCGGCGGGAATCACCCCGTCCAGAACCTGGATACGGGTGCCGTGGAGATCACTTCTCAGAACCACGGCTTTGCGATCGAGGAGGAGGGCAGTGGCGTGGCGGGAGCGCCCGGGTTGCGGGTCACGCATCGGAACCTGAACGATGGAACGATCGAAGGCGTTGCACACGAGGAGTTTCCAGCCTTCGCCGTCCAATATCACCCCGAAGCGGCTCCCGGACCTCACGACAGCCGCTACCTGTTCGACCGGTTCGTCGAGGCGATCAGCGCAAGTACCGATTCCGCAACTGGTTGACAGGACTCGAGGCCCGTAGCTACGTTTCGGTATCGGTGGAGGGCGTGGCGGGCGCTTCATGACCACGACACGCTCGGTGCCGTCCCGATCCACTGGGAGCGTAACGGCTTGCAGCCACGAAGCGGCAGACTCGGCATATTTCTCATCCTGCTCCTCTTCGCGTCCGGGGCGATTCTCTCCGCGCGACTGCTCTTCGGAGGACGCGTTCCCGGCCTGACGCAGCAACGCGTGGCGGTCCTCTCGATCACGGGAATCATCGACTCCGAACGACAGTTCGTAGAAGACCTCCATTCGTTCAGGGACGACCCGTCTGTGCGGGCCTTCGTGATGGAGATCCGCTCCCCGGGTGGGGGCGTGGGCGCCTCGCAGGCGATTCACGGCGAATTGGAACGCCTCCGTCGGGAGGATGACCGGCCGGTGATCGCGTGGATCGGAGATGTCGGAGCCTCGGGCGGGTACTACGTGGCGCTTCCGGCCGATTCGATCTTCGCGCTGCCCGGCTCGATCACGGGCTCGATCGGTGTGATCATGCAGTTCCCGAACGCCGAGGAGCTGCTCCGAAAGGTCGGAGTGGAGCTGGAAGTGGTTAAGAGCGGTCGGCTCAAGGACATCGGCTCACCGGTTCGCGAGCTTTCCGAGGAAGAGCGCCGGGTGCTTCAGCAGGTCGTGGATGACGTGTGGAACCAGTTCGTCGATGCCGTGGCGCGGGGTCGTGACCTGGCC
>JARRPA010000201.1:0-4464 GCA_037383305.1 Gemmatimonadota bacterium
GAGCGTCTCGACCTGCTTCTCGACGGGGATCCGAACCGATTCCAGCACGCCTGCGCGCAGCGCCCCGACCGCCTTGGGGATGAAGTTCCATGCTCCGATCCCCGCGGCACAGAGGAAGAGAAGCCCGGAAAGTCCCGGTGACGTCCCGAAGCCGTGGACATGGGTCGCGATTCCCTGACCCGTATAGAGTCGGACGGCGATGCCGGCCGCGAAGAACGCTCCCGCGACGTAGGTGAGTATGGCTCGCCGGGAGCGCCAGATCCGCACAGGCTCTGCACTCTTCTCCCCGACCCGGAGAGCCCGGTATCCGAGGTCCCCGATTACGCGCCTCAGGCTCTCGGCATCGGTCACCGCCTGGTCGAACCGGACCTCCAGCCGGCGGGAGATCGGACTTCCGTCCATTCCCTCGAAACCGGGCGCGCGCTCCAGCGCGGAGTGGATCGTCGCCATGCAACTGGCGCAATCCATGTCCTCCACCCGGAATTCGACGACTGAACACGCCGAAGAGCGCCAGCATGGCGAGGATAATCGCGACGGCGACGAAGAGGGGACCGATGAACAGTCCCCGGAACACGTTCGAGTCGTATTTCAGATGCATGAAGAAGCCGACGACGAGCGTGAACTTAGCCGCTGAAAGCGTGAGCAGGAGCGGAACCAGAACCGGATGGAGTGCTTCCACGTAGAAGATCGCCACTTCGACGGCGGTGATGATGCCGAGCGTGGCCGCCACGACCAGGTAGGTCTTGACGCTGGGATGTTCGTGCTGTGGCGCCGCGTTATCCATGCCCTCTTCTCCTACACCAGCAGATAGATGACCGTGAACAGGACGATCCAGACCACGTCAACGAAGTGCCAGTAGAGCCCCGTAATCTCGACCGTTTCCGCGTTCTCGCTCGAAAGCCGGCCGCCCAGCGCCAGAACGAAGAGTGTCAGCAGCCAGATCACGCCGACCGCGACGTGCGCCCCGTGCGTGCCCGTGAGAAGGAAGAAGCTCGCGCCGAACAGATTCGTCGTGAGCCCAAGGCCCTCATGCACGAAATGGGTGAACTCGTACACCTGTCCGCCGAGGAACACCAGGCCGAGCAGGGCCGTCATCAGAATCCAGAGCTTGCCCTGCCGCATGTCGTTCCGCTGCACGGCCGCGAGCGCCAGCACCATCATCAGGCTGCTCATCAGCAGCACGAAGGTAGTCACGGTGATGAACGGGATGTTCAGGATCTCTTCCGGATAGGGCCCCACCACGCTGCGGCCGCGATAGACCAGGTAGGTGATCAGCAGGGAGCCGAACAGCATGCATTCGGATCCGATGAACGCCCACATCAGCAGCTTGCGATTCGGAAGTCCGGTATACGAATGGTGCTGTTCCGCGGCGGCCGCGCCGTGTTCAGTCACGTTGGTCCCTCTCGTTTCAGCGTTCGAGGGGCTGGAACGCCCACCCGAAGATCGAGACGACGACGATGGCCGCTCCCGCGAGAACGACCGTCAGAGTGTGGCTCACGGCACCCGCAGCGGCGATCACCAGTCCGGCGGAGACGATGAACGGCCAGAGCGACGGGCTCGGCATGTGCGGCTCGGGAGCCGAGGGATCGTTCACGTCGACGTCGAGACCGCCCTCCACCCATAGCGGGTCCCGGCTGTGGACGGTCGGCTCCACCCGGAAGTTGTAGTGCTGCGGCGGCGAGTCGATCGCCCATTCGAGCGTCGCTCCGCCCCACGGGTCTCGACCCGCGGGACCGCCCTTGCGAAGGCTCACGAAAAAGTTCCAGAGGAAGATCAGAATCGAGAAACCCAGCAGGAGCGAGCCCGCCGTGGACATCAGGTTCATCGCTTCGAACCCGAGCCCCTTCTGGTAGGTGAACGTGCGCCGGGGCATGCCGTGAAGCCCGAGGTAGTGCTGCGGGAAGAAGGTCAGGTTGAAGGCGAACAGCATGATCCAGAAATGGACCTTGCCGATCCTCTCGCTGAGCATCTTGCCGGTGATTTTCGGGAACCAGTAGTAGATGCCACTGAACAGGGCGAAGATCACGCCTCCGAACAGGACGTAGTGAATGTGAGCCACCACGAAATACGAGTCGGTCTGCTGCAGATCCGCCGCCGCGGAGCTGTGCATGACTCCCGAGAGTCCGCCGATGATGAACATCGCGATGAAACCGATCGCGAAATAGAGCGGTGTCTTCAGCCGCAGCGAGCCGCCCCACATCGTCGCGATCCAGTTGAAGATCTTCACCCCGGTCGGAATCGCGATCAGCATCGTGGTCGCCGAGAAGACGGTATTCCCGATCGGACCCAGGCCGACGGAGAACATGTGGTGTGCCCACACGCCGAATCCGAGAAAGGCGATCAGAATCCCCGAGTACACGACGAACGGA
The DNA here is from genome assembly GCA_037383305.1 of Gemmatimonadota bacterium. GTDB lineage: Bacteria > Gemmatimonadota > Gemmatimonadetes > Palauibacterales > Palauibacteraceae > Carthagonibacter. Next base: position 2,370 of record JARRPA010000201.1, read on the forward strand.
TACCCGAAGAGCGGCTTGCGGCTGAAGGTCGGGATCACCTCGGAGATGATGCCGAGCGAAGGCAGACGCAGGATGTAGACTTCCGGGTGACCGAAGATCCAGAAGAGGTGCTGCCAGAGGAGCACGTCGCCGCCCGCGGCGGGATTGAAGAACGAGGTCCCGAACGTGCGATCGAACAACAGAAGCACGAGCCCGACCGTAATGGCGGGAAAGGCCAGAATCAGCAGAAACGACGTGACGAAGGTCATCCACGTGAACAACGGCATGCGCATGAGAGACATGCCCGGGGCGCGGAGGTTGATGATCGTCACGATGAAGTTCAGCGCCGCTGCGATCGAGCTGACCCCGAGCACCTGCAGACCGAGCACCCAGAAGTCGATTCGTATACCCGGCGAGTACTGCGTCGAAGTCAGGTTCGCATATCCGAACCAGCCCGCGTCCGGCGCGCCCCCGAACAGAAAGCTCGCATTCAGAAAGAAGGCACCGAATACGAAGACCCACAGGCTGAAGGCGTTCAGCCTCGGGAAGGCCACGTCACGGGCCCCGATCTGAAGTGGAACCATGAAGTTGAAGAAGGCCGCGGACAACGGCATGATGGCCAGAAAGACCATCGTCGTACCGTGCATCGTGAAGAGCTGATTGTAGAGGTCCGGATCGATCAGCGTGTTCTCGGGCGAACCGAGCTGCAACCGGATCAGCAGCGCCTCCAGGCCACCCACCAGGAAGAAGAAGAAGGCGAACACGGCGTACATGATGCCGATTCGCTTGTGATCCACGGTGGTGATCCAGCTCCACACGCCCCCCGAATAGGTGCCCTCGCGGGTATCGGCGTGGACGCCGGTCGTGTGGTGAGCGGCCGCTTCCTTGACTGCCATTCGGTTCTAAGCTCCTACTTCAGGCTCTCGAGATAGGCCACGAGAGTCCGAATCGTGTCCTCGCTCAGATTCAGGTTCGGCATCAGCACTCCGGGCTTGATTTCATCGGGATTCCGAAGCCAGCGCGACATGTTTTCCGGTGTGTTGTCGAGAATGCCCGCCGCGATCTTCCGGCGGCTGCCGATGTGCGTCAGGTCCGGTCCCAGGACGCCCGCCGCCGGCGTGCCCGCGATCTTGTGGCACGCGATACAGCCCGATTGCATGAATGCCTGGTTGCCGGCATCGAGGATCGCCCGCAGCTCCGGTCCGAGAGGGTCTTCCTGCGACTCCTCGGCCGGTTCTGCCCCCTCGGCCTCGTGCTGATCTCCCTCGCCGGATCGCGCCTCGGTCTCCTCCGGGGGCGCCGGAGCCGCCGTTTCGCCGGTGCCGAGCGCCGTCTTCTGCTGGCCGGCCACCCAGGCTTCGAACACCTCCGGAGGCTCCGAAACGAGCTCCATCTTCATCAGCGCATGCGACATTCCGCAGAACTCGGCACACTGTCCGGGAAACACTCCTACCGAGTCAATTTTGAACCAGAGGTGGTTTTCGTGCCCGGGAATCACATCGCGCTTCCCGCCCGCCCGTGGGAACCAGAACGAGTGGATCACGTCGGCCGAAGTCAGGCGGACGTCGATCGTCCGGCCGACGGGGACGTGCAATTCGTTCGCCGTCACGATTCCCAGTTCGGGGTATCGGAACTCCCACCACCATTGCCGTCCGACGGCCTCTACCAGAAGCGCGTCCGGATCGGTGGTCGGTCGGTCCACCTCCCAGATCGTGCGGATCGTCGGAACCGCGATCAGTACGAGGATGATCGCGGGCGCGATCGTCCACGAGATCTCGAGCAGCGTATTGCCGTGCACGTGCTTCGCCTCTCGTCTCCCTTCATCGTCACGGAACCGGAACACCGCTACGAGAAGGGCTCCCTCGACGATCACGAAGACGATGACGGCCCAGAAGAAGATGCCTCGGAACAGGTCATCGAGACTCGTGGCGAAGTCCGAACTCGGACGCAGTGCGGACTGCGGAAACGGTCCGCCGCAGCCCGCCGCGAGTATGGCGGCGGTCGCGATCGCGAAAATCGGCAGGGCGCTCCGCAGCGGACGCCGGAAGTCTTGCATCAGCGAATCCGTATTTCCTGATCGGGTGCACGCGGTCGGGGCCCGGACGACCCGGGCACT
>JARRPA010000202.1:0-4096 GCA_037383305.1 Gemmatimonadota bacterium
CACGATCGGCTCTGTGCGGGGCCGAACGACCGTGATCGCGGCCATCACGAGCAGGCAGAGACCGAAGCAGACCGCCATCCGGTTCAGGAACTGGAGCTCGGGCACCATCAGCTTCAGCGCCCCGTACGCCACGATGTTCGTGAGGAGGCCTGCCGTGCCGCACACGGCCGGCCCCGTTCGAACTAGCAGCCCGAACGCGAACACCGCGAGAATTCCGGGCGAAATGAACCCCTGCCCTTCCTGGATGATCGTGAAGATGCTGTTGCTGATCGCGGGGTCGCCGAGCTGCGGGGCCAGGAAGATCGCGACGAGCCCGAAGGCGATCACGGCGAACCGTCCCACCCTCACCGTCGTCTCCTGTCCCGCCTCGGGCCGGATGAACTTCTTGAACACATCGATCGAGAAGATCGTGGAAGCGGCGTTCAGCATGGCGGCCAGCGAGCTGACCACGGCTCCGAGCAGCGCCGCCAGCACGAAGCCCACGATGCCGACTCCCTGGGGCAGGACGTGCCCGAGCAGCTGCGCCAGCGCCGTATCGTACTTGTAGGCGATCATCTTCTCGGGGGTCGTCCGTGCCCCCGCAGCCGCGGCTTCCGCGCGAACACGGGAGTTGAATGACTCGATCTCCTCGGCCAGCCCCGGGTTCACGGCCGCCCACGACTGGTCCTCCGTGACGAAGACCGTGTATTCGGCCGCCCGGGCCCCCTCCAGCGCCTCGCGTGGAATCGGAAGGACCCACGGGTTGGTCGCCTGCAAGGCCGCGATCGCCTCCGCGTCAGGATATACGGCGAGCAGGTAGCGGCCCTCCGGCCATGCGGAAATCTCGTCATCCGTCGGCGATTCGAGAGTCTCGACGAACCGGGTGTCCGGATTCGCGTCGAGGTAGAGAGCCATGCTGCCCGCCGTGTCGCCGCGCGCCTCGAGACGCATGTCCTTCGAATAGAGGTTGAACGCTATGATCCCGGGGACGACGATCAGGAAGGGGATCAGCAGCTTCATGAACGCCGCGAACACGATCCCCTTCTGGCCTTCGGCCAGCGATGCCGACCCGAGCGTTCGCTGCGTGATGTACTGGTTCAGCCCCCAGTAATAGAAGTTCGGAATCCACAAGCCCAGCATGAGAGCGGTCCACGGGAGGATCGTGTCCGTGGCCGGAAGGAACATGTTCATCCGGGGCTGGTTCAGATCCCAGAAGCGCTCGAGCGCTCCCGCGTCCGGCGCCAGCGCCTGGATGCTGACCGCGCCGGTTTCCACGTTGACCACAGAGGCCGCCTCGGTCGCCATTCCGAGCTTCTGGAAGGCGAACCAGATGATCACGGCGCCGCCGAGGATCAGCGCGCTGCCCTGGATCAGGTCCGCCCAGACGGCGGCCTTCAGGCCTCCGGCCGTCACGTAGGCCATGGCGATCACGCCGATGATCAGCGATCCGGTGGCCAGGCTGAGTGAATAGCCGGCCTTCGCGGCGAGCGTGCTGATCACCAGCGCGCCCGAGTACGTGACCGAACCGAGAAGCAGCAGGTAGATCAGGATCGTGGCCACCGCCATGATCGTGCGCGCCGTGCCGTCGTACCGGACCTCCAGGAACTGCGGCATCGTGTAGATGCCGGTCCGAAGGAAGTAGGGCAGAAAGCCGAACGCCACGATCACCAGGGTGATCGCGGCCATCCACTCGTAGCTCGCGATCGCCAGTCCGACGTGGCTGGCGGCGTTCCCGCTCATCCCGACGAACTGTTCCGTGGAGATGTTCGACGCGATCAGCGAGAACCCGATCAGCCACCACTTCAGGTCTCGACCGGCGAGAAAGTAGTCCTCGCTTCCCTTCTCGCTCCGGCTCTGGTACAGCCCGACTCCGACGACCGTCACCACGAAGGCGATGAAGACCAGGATGTCCCAGGTCGAGATGAGAAAACTCTCAGAGTTCATTTGGCTTCCCGGAGCTCGAGGTCAGGTGGCCGGTCGGATGCGGATCGCCTGGCCGCCACCCGGCGCCAGATCCACCGTCAGGGTCGTCTGCGAATTCACGTCGCGTGACGAGATCTCGATCGCGAGAGGATCGTGAAGCCAGTGGGCGCCGTCGCCGTCCGCATAGATCTCGGCCACGAAGCTCTCGCCGTCGGGCAGGAACGACAACGGGACTTCGAGGCTCCGGGCGTCCTCATCGGTGATCGCGCCGATGTACCAGTCCGGGCCGTCCCGGTCCTTGCGCAGAACGACCACGAAGTCGCCGATCCGTCCGCCGATCGTCGCCGACACTTCCCAGTCGACCGGCACGTCGCGGATGAACTGGAAGGCAGGTCGATCCTCGTAGTTCTCCGGCAGGTCGGCGGCCATCTGAAGGGGCGAGTACAGCACGACGTACAGCGCCAGCTGCTTGGCCAGCGTCGTCCGCACGCGCGCCGCCTCGGGTGAACGCGGGCCATCGGGTGACGACGCGAGCAGGATGTCGAAGACACCCGGCGTGTAGTCCAACGGTCCCGAGATCATTCGCGTGAAATAGAGGATCGTCTCATGCTCCGGTGGATTTCCCCCATCTCCCGCCCAGGCGTTGTACTCCATTCCGCGGGCACCTTCCCGCGTCATCATGTTCGGCCAGGTCCTTCGCTCGCCCGTGTCCTTGATCGGCTCGTGCACGTTGAGCATGATCCCGTGCCGTGCGGCGAGCTCGATCACGCGCTTCTCCGCGGTACGGACGGCGGCGACGATCGCGTTGAAGTCCGAGCGGTTCCAGTGGGGCAGGCGGCAGTTGTGCAGGATCAGCTCCAGCACGTCCTCCTGCAGCACGTCCTTCTTGTAGATCTTCGTGGGCGGCACACAGATCCCCTCCTCGTAGATCTGGCGCGCGTCCGTCGGGAGGGAACCGGGCACCTTGCCGCCGATATCGGTCATGTGACCGAACATGGCCGAATAGGCGATCAGCCGGCCGTCCTTGAAGATCGGGCGCAGCAGCAGCCAGTCGTTGGCGTGGCTGACGGCACCGTTGCAGGCGTACGGATCCGAGGTCAGGAAGATGTCACCCTCTTCGATGGTGCCGTCGTAGGCCTCCTTGAAGCCGTGGATGAAGCTGCCGAACTGGCCGACGACCATCTTGCCGTCGACATTGGCGATCATCGGGAACTCGTCGTGCTGTTCGCGGATGCCCGGTGACATGGCGGTGCGGAACAGCACGGTATCCATTTCCCAGCGCGCGTTCAGCATCGCGTTCTCGATGATGTCGAGGGTGATCGGATCGATCTTTTCCCGCTTGAACTTCCGGGGCTTCGTCTCAACTAGTCTTGCAGGCATGTCATGCTCCCTTCGTATTCATGCATCGGGGCGTATGAGGATGTTCCCGAACTCGTCCACCTTGCCGGTGTGATCGGGCAGGATCAGCGTCGTTGAGTCCATCTCCAGGACGATCGCCGGACCCGGGATCTCGTTACCCGCCTCGAGTCTGGAACGATGATACAGCTTCGCTTTCCGGTCCTTGCCGTCGACGTAAATGTCGTGCTCGGCGACGACCGCCGCCTTCGCGCTCTTGCCGCCTTTCTCGATGACCGCCGGCTTTACGGTGGTGGGCTTGCCGTTGACCACCGCGCGGAGGTTTACCAGCTCCTTCTCCTCCTCGAGCGCGAACGTGAACAGCTGACGATGCATCTCGTCGAACTGATCGCCGATTGCGCCAAGGCCCTTCTTCCGCACCGCGTCCAGGTCCACGTCCACGGTGAGGGTGAGCCCCTGACCGTGATAACGCAGGTCTGCCTGGTAGGTGAGGGTCTGATCCTTCTTCGGCACGCCCTCCTTGTCCAGCGTCTTCGAGGCTTTCGCCGCGAGCTTTTCGAATATCTTTTCCAGACCGCCGGGCGACGTGTCGGAGAATCGCTTGATATAGGTGCGAGCCGCCTCGTTCCGCATCCGGGTCGTCGCATCGCCGTAGGCGCAGAGAACGCCCGGTCCCGGCGGGATGATGACCGGCCAGGCGTTCATCAGACGCCCGAGCGCGTTCGCATGCAGGGGGCCCGCGCCGCCGAACGCGATCAGCGCGAAATCGCGCGGATCGTAGCCCTTCTCCACCGACACCAGTCGCAACGCACCGAACATGTTCTCGTTGACCAGCTTG
>JARRPA010000203.1:0-4088 GCA_037383305.1 Gemmatimonadota bacterium
GATTCGCTGGAAGACCTGTTGCCGGATGCGGGTCCGCGGGGCAACGGTCCGGCCCGATATTTCCGGTTTCCCGGTGCGCCCGGAACGGTGGGCGTCATCACGCCGCTCTCCCACAACTATTGTGAAAGCTGCAACCGGGTCCGGCTCACGGCCGATGGTCGACTCCGGACCTGCCTGTTCGGAACGCACGAGGTGGATCTCAAGACGCCGCTGCGAGCGAGCGGAACGGTGCGGGCCGCCGTGGAACGCGCCCTGCAGGACAAGCCGGAACGGCACATGCTGATCCATGGAAGTGACTCGGGATCCGGAGGGCTCGGCGCCTTGAGTCAGATCGGCGGATGATGAATCAGATGAGGAGAACCCCCGGTGACTTGGGAAGAGCGGAGATTGTATCAGGACGGTCGGGCGCGACTGGAGGATCTCAGGAACAGGATCTGCGAGGGAGCGCCGGATGACGCCCTCACCCGGGGCGAGGCCCTCGAGATTCTGTCCCTGCTGGAGATGTTTGCCGACCGGATGAGTCCCGAACGCTGGGATCGGGCCCTGGAGGCGATCGCGAACGAGGCCGCGCGACGCGCCGACCTGCTCGTCGCCCGCCGGAACTGAGGCGGGTCCGCCGAAAGTCGGGGCGTGCAGCGGTTGCGGAACCCGGCCGCCCCGGTAGGTTGAGTTTCCAAGGCGCGTATCGGATCCGTCCCCCCGGGATGAGCGCGTCTCGAAGCAGAGTCTCTTCGCATCCGCCAACCCGAAGAACGGACGGTTCATCGTGGACAGAATCACCGTAGTCGGAGCGGGGCACGTCGGAGCCACGGCGGCCCAGAGGATCGCCGAGCGGGAGCTCGCGCGCGAGGTGGTGGTGGTGGACATCCTGGACGGCGTTCCCCAGGGCAAGGCACTGGACCAGTGGGAATCGGCTCCGGTCGAAGGATTCGACACCCGCGTGATCGGCGCCCAGGGGTATGCCGAGACCGCCGGGTCCGGGATCTACGTCGTCACGGCCGGATTGGCCCGCAAGCCCGGAATGAGCCGTGACGACCTTCTACGCAAGAACTCGGAGATCATTGCGGGGATTTCCGAAGAGATCGCCGGCCACAGCCCGGATTCGATCATCATCATGGTCACCAATCCGCTGGACGTGATGGCGTACGTCGCGATGAAGACGACGGGCTTCGATCGTCAGCGGGTCGTGGGCATGGCCGGAATTCTGGACACCGCCCGATTCCGGAGCTTCATCGCGCTCGAGCTCGACGTGAGCGTGGAGGACATCCAGGCCCTGGTGCTGGGAGGTCACGGCGACAGCATGGTTCCGATCGTGAGCACGGTCACCGTCGGAGGCATACCGCTGACGGAACTGCTGCCCGCGGAGCGGATCGAGGCCCTCGTCGAGCGGACACGCAAGGGTGGGGGGGAAATCGTAAAACTGCTCGGAACGGGAAGTGCTTATTACGCCCCGTCCTCCGCCGCGGTCCAGATGGTCGAGGCGATCGTGCGCGACAAGAAGCGAATTCTCCCCTGTGCGGCGTGGCTCGAGGGCGAATTCGGCCTGGACGGACTCTTTCTCGGTGTCCCCTGCAAGCTGGGCAGAGCCGGTCTCGAGGCCGTTCTCGAGGTGCCATTGACGGGAGAGGAACGGGAAGCCCTCGCCGCTTCGGCCGAAGCCGTTCGCGGAACGATGGGTTTACTTTCGCTCTGAGTCGCGAAAGTCGTAAGCCGGCGGGCCGGGAGGCGAATTGAACTACCTCGAGTTCCTGGTCCGCTGGTACAATTTCCCCTTCGTGGTTTCCATTCTCCTCGGCGCAGCCATGGCGATCGTCCGGCGGCTGGGCCGACGCCGGCGCACCGCTCTGTCCACGGGCCTCGTGGCCGCAGGCGTCGTGGGACTCACGTGGAACGGTGCGCTCCATGACCTGGGCGTCGGAGGTTATGAATCCCGGTTCCCGCTCGTGGTCGCTGCCTCCGTCTTGATCGGTGCGCTGGTGGGTTGGACGGTGGAGCGCGCGAGACGAAGTCTGTTTCCGGCGGTCGAGGGCCTCGCATTCACGGTTGCCGGGCTGGAGGGCAGAGAGGCTCGCGTCGTGAGCCGCGAAGTGACGGAGGAGCCCGGTTCGGGTCGGGTGCAGTGGAGGGACGAAGACGGCGTGTTGCATCTCGTCCGGGTGCATTCCGAAGCGGAGGGAATCCGTTTCGGACGATCCGTACGACTGGTCGAGTTCGATCCGGGGTTACGATCCTACCGCGTCGAAGCCCTCTGAACCGGAGTCGCGCCCCCATGCCCCCGGGGAGAGAGGTGCGCCGGGACTCAAGTCAGCGGCAACTCGTTCGCCAGCAGGAGGCGGGCCACGGTCAGGCTCGGTTCCCGAGCCAGCTCGAGTCGTCGAGGCGGCTCGATCCGCTGCCACTCGGAGTCCCACAGGAGTTCTACGACCGGACGGAATAGATTCTCCGGATCGGTTTCCGTCACCCGGCCGATCTCTCCGGAGGTCAGCTGAACGTAACTGTCCAGCGGGAACGCCGAAATCTCGTTGACCAGCGCCGAGACCACGCCGGGATCGAACCATTCGCCCCCCATCGTCGCGATCTGCTCGAGCGCCTCCAGCGCGGTATTCGGCGAGCGGTAGGTCCGCGGGTGCGACAAGGCCTCGAATACGTCGGCGACCGAGATGATCCGCGCCAGAGGGTCGATCGCGCCCCCCGTGAGACCGGCGGGATATCCCTGGCCCTTGCGGCGTTCGTGCTCCTGCAGGACGACTCGAAGGAGCCAGTCCCAGGACTCGCCCAGGGGCTCGAGTATCTCTGCGCCCAGTTCAGGGTGCCGTCTGAGGGCTTCCCGCTGTTCCGGCGAGAAACGCCCCGCGTTTTCGAGGAGCGTCTTCGGAAGACGGGCCATCCCGACGTCATGGACGAGACCCGCGAGAATCGTCCGGACGACGTCCTCCGATGAGAGCGCCATGCCGAGAGCGAGCTTCCCGGCGATCACGGCGACGTTGGTGGAGTGGCTGGCAAGGTCGTACGGGGTGTGCGGCTCCAGGGACCGGTTTACCAGCACGTTGTCCAGGAGGAGGCTCGTATGGATGCGCTCGGCGATCAGTCGCACCGCGCTGAGGTCGGGAGTCAGGTCGTCGCCCGCAGAGCTGAGCACGGCCTCCACTGCTTCCGATGCGTCGCCGTAGAGCCTGGCTGAGGCCCCGGCCGCCGGACGACGCGCTCGAACTCCGGGTGCCCCGCCCGGATCCGAGAGGACGCCCCTCAGCGCCCCGTTCATCAGAGCCGGAGAGCAGGGAAGCGTAAGGTACAGCTCAGCCCCCCTGGCGCGGGTAGCCGGATCGCCGCTTCGCGCGCCATCCAGCAGGATCAGCGTCCGGACTGCCGCCCCTGCCCGTTCCTCGACGTTCGAGCCGGCAGAGAGGTCACTCGAGGGCTCCAGCGCGTCCTCGTGTACCACGAGCAGATCAGCCCCGGCTTTCGCCGCCGCCGTGACCGGGTCCCCCGCAGACTCGGCCTCGAGAGACTCGAGTCCCGGAAGGGCCTCCGCCAGGACGCGGAGAAGCTCCCCGTCCTCCGCGGACGGAAGCAGGACGACCGCTCGGGGGCGCTCGACGGGATTCTCCTTGCGCATCATCGGCTTCGTTCCTCGCATCTCTCTGAAGTGGCCCGGCCAGCAGTCTGCAGTCGATTATCGGCCAACGGCTCTCACCTGCCAAGCGCCCTCGCCCGGAAGATCCCCCGAGGACATCTTCCGAGCGTGAACAGAACAGCCTGGATTCTCGGTTCTCTCTCGGCCTTCCTCGGCGTAGCCGCCGGAGCCTTCGGTGCACACGCGCTGAAGGCCGTGGTGGCCCCGGACCTGCTCGTGGTGTACGAAACAGGTGTACGCTATCAACTTTTCCACGCCCTGGCGCTTCTCGCTCTCGGACTCGCGGCGAAGGTCCGGCCGGAGGGACGATGGTCGATCCCGGTCTGGCTCTTCGCCGGCGGCACGGTTCTCTTCTCGGGCAGCCTCTACCTGCTGGCTCTGACGGGAGTTCGATGGCTGGGAGCCGTCACCCCGATCGGAGGGATCTGCTTTCTCGCCGGGTGGCTCGCCACAG
>JARRPA010000204.1:0-4082 GCA_037383305.1 Gemmatimonadota bacterium
TCTTCGACCGGGTCGCCGCGTGGCTCGAGGAGAGGGGCCTGGAGACGATGAGGGGTCCGACTTCCTTCTCGCTCAACGAGATGGCCGGACTTCTGGTGATGGGCTTCGATCGTCCGCCGACGGTGATGATGCCCTACAATCCCGAATACTACGTGGACCTCGTCGAGGGGGCCGGGTTCGAAGAGGCGCAAAGCCTGATCGCGTACCACCTTTCGCACAGCGTGCCCCCCGAGAAGCTGGTCCGTCTCGAATCAAAGCTCGAGAAGCGGCTGGGCGTGCGAACCCGCACCATCGACATGGACCACTTCGAAGAAGAACTGGAGCGGCTTCGAGTCCTGTACAACAAGGCCTGGGAAAAGAACTGGGGCTTCGTGCCGATGACCGATGCCGAGATCGACTTCATGGCGCACGAGCTGAAGCCGCTGGTGAAGAGGATTCCGTCTCAGGTGATATTCGCCGAGCGCGAGGACGGCGAGGTGATCGGGTTCACGCTGTTCCTGATGGACGCGAATCAGGCCTTGATCCATGCGAAGGGCCGGCTGTTTCCCTTCGGCCTCTTAAAGATCCTGAAGCATCTGCCGAAGATGGACTACTGCAGGGTGCTGACCCTCGGGCTCGTACCCGAGGCGCGTGGGCAGGGCATCGACAATCTTCTGATCATGGCTCTCTTCCGGCACGGAGCCGCAGCAGGAACGATCGGCGGCGAGTTCTCCTGGATTCTCGAAGACAACATGGCGATGCGGAAACCGCTCGAGCGCATCGGCTCCGAAATTTCGAAGCGCTACCTGCTGTACGACCGCCCGATCTGATTCGACCGTGGATTCTCTCGTCTTCCTGACCGGTGGCACGGGATTCGTGGGCAGCCACGTCGCCGGATACCTGACCCGAGCCGGGTATCGCGTGCGCTGTGCGATCCGCTCAACGAGCGACACGCGCTGGCTCGGAGAGGGCGAAATCGAAACTGTAACCGTCGATCTCTCCTCCCGTTCCGAACTGGAACGGGCGCTCGAGGGCGTGGAGCACGTCGTTCATGCCGCCGGACTCACACGTGCACGACGCGATACCGACTACTTCTTCGTGAATGCGGAAATCACGGAAATCGTTGCCGCAGCATCGGCAGATGCGGGCGTGCGCCGCTTCGTTCTGGTCAGCAGTCTGGCCGCTCGTGGCCCGGATGGAGGGCGCGGGCCGGCCAGCCCGTATGGAGCCAGCAAGCTGGAGGCGGAGCGACGACTGATGGGCATCGTAGAGTCCGGCAGGCGCATGCAGGCCCGGGTCTTCCGCCCGGGTGGTGTCTACGGGCCGCGCGATACCGACCTGTTGCCCCTGTTCCGTCTCGCCGCGAGCGGATTCGTGCCGGTCCCCGGGGTCGTCGGCCGGCTTCAGCCGGTCTATGCGAAGGATGTGGCCGAGGCCATCGTGCGTTCGCTCGGGGACGAGACAGGTGGCGACGAACCTCTTCCTCTGGGCGGACCGGAGATCCATTCGTGGGAAGAGATCGCCTCCGCACTCGGTGCGGCGGTAGGCCGAAAAGTGCGGCCGGTGAGGCTTCCCGCGTCACTGTTTCTCGCTGCGGGCACACTCGGTGAAATCTCGGCGACGCTGCTGGGCAGAGAGCCCGATCTCGACCGAAGGCGTGCCCGGGACCTGACCCGGTTGGACTGGACCTGCGAGCTGGACCCGGTCGAGCGGGCTCTCGGCTGGCGACCCGCCGTAACGCTTCAGCAGGGCCTCTCGGAATCCGCCGCCTGGTATCGTGAAATGGGATGGCTCAGCCGATGAGTAGATGGCATGCCTGACACGCCGAACGCCGGTTCCGTAGCTCAGAGTCCGGAGCGCGCCGGTGCCGGCGGTTCGGGGCCGTTGACCGTGGACGTGCTGACGGCGGCCTATCTCGCCGCCACCGGCGTGATCGCGCTCGTATCGCGCACGGAGACCGGACTCTGGATCGCGCTTCTTCACCTGCTCGGGATCGCGGGAGTTCTCGTTCTCGGACGGCTGCCCCGACCGACGGGCACCCTCAGCTCGTTTCTGCGGATCGCCTACCCGGTAGCGGTGACACCGGTCTTCTACATGGAACTGGCCACGCTCAACCAGCTCTTGTTTCCGGGGTATTTCGACGCCGCGGTGCAGGTCTGGGAAGAGACGATCTTCGGGGTTCAGCTCAGTGTGAAGGCGAGCGACTGGATTCCCCATCGGTGGTTTTCGGAGGCGTTGCATTTCGGATACGTGTCCTACTACCTCATCGTGCCGGCCGCGCTCATCGCGGCGTGGCGTGCCGCGGGCAAGGAGGGACTCGAGCGTGTCGCCTTCACGACCGCGCTGGGATTCTTCCTTTGCTACCTCTGCTTCGCGGTGTTTCCCGTGGCAGGGCCGCGTTACGATTTTCCGAAGATCACGGGTCCTCCCTCGGAGGGCGTGATCTTCGGCATCGTTCACTCGATCCTCGAGAGCGGCTCTTCGAAGGGAACGGCGTTTCCGAGCTCGCACGTCGCGGCCACCTGTTCCGCCTGGTTCGCCTGCGGGTCGGTGAACAAACGGGCGTTCTGGATCCTGGCTCCCTTCGCGATCTCACTCACGCTCGGAACGGTCTATGGCCGATTCCACTATGGTATCGACATGACCGCCGGACTGGTCTGGGCGCTGACGGCCTTTTTCGCGGCGCCTCCTCTGATCCGGAGACTCGGTCCCCGGCCCTGAACGACACGGTTCGGGCCCGGATCTGCGACCGGGTCTCCGGTCTCGCGCGGGCGTGGGCAACCGTCCGAAGCGATCAGCGGTCCAAACGGTTGGTGAACATGGAAGAGTCGACAGGTCCCCGGTGACCGACGCCCGGCTGCTCCAGGCAGCGCGCGCCGGCGATGCCCGGGCCATGGAGTCCCTCTACAGGGAGCACTCCGGCCGGGTGTACAGCGTGGTGCGCCGGCTGGTCGGGGACGATCACCTTGCGGAGGACGTTTCACAGGAAGCGTGGGTCCGGGCCTTCGAGAAACTCGGATCATTCCGGGGTGAAGCCGCTTTCGGAACATGGATGCACAGGCTGGCGGTGAACACCGCTCTGAACCAGCTGCGGCGCCGGAAACGACGGCCTGACGTGGAATCGGCGGCCGAACCCCCATCATCCGGCCCGGAGCCCGATGATCGAATCCTCAACCAGAGGGTGCTGGGCCAGGCACTGGATCGACTGCCCGATGGATATCGGAAAGTCCTTGTGATGCACGACGTGGAGGGTATGACGCACGACGAGATCGCGGAGAAGTTGGGCGTGGCCGTCGGTACGTCGAAGTCCCAGTTGCACAAGGCTCGCGCGAGGATGCGCGACCTGCTGGCGCCGAGAGAGGGAAGGAACGAAGCGGGATATCATGGTTGAGCATCTGAGCAGAGAACGGATCGCGGCCCTACTCGACGGGCCGGAGGACTTCGGTTCGGATCGGGAACATCTCGAGCAATGCGAAGCGTGCACGTACGAATACGAGCAGATGGTCCGGGTCCGGATGGCGCTGTCGGCGATGCCGGAGCTCGAGCCACCGGCCGATGAATGGCAGCGGGTCCGGAAGCGGTTGGAGCCCTACGCGACGTCGATGGATCGGCCGTCACGGATACCGGCCGGGTTCCCCGTCCGTCCTGTCTGGGCCGCTGCCGTGATCGCACTCTTCGCAACGGGACTGGGCGTCGGACGCCAGCTGGCGTCCGGAGGAGACGAGCGACCGGTGACGACGGCCGCGCTCGAATCCCCGGCGACCGGAGCGGGTGGGAGTGAATCGACCGATCCGACGGAGGCGTACCTGCGCACCGTGGCTGAGATCGAGAGAATCCGAAGCGAGGGCGCGTCGGACCCTGCGGCGTGGAACGATCCGTCGGCAGCCACCGAGCGCCTGATGAAGCTGGATGCTCTGATCGAGGCGTCCCGCGAGGCACTGCGGACGGCACCCACGGATCCCACGCTCAACGACTTCCTGTTCGATGTCGTGGACGAGCGCGCGTCACTGGCGGGGCAGTTGAATCGATCCCTCCGGTACACCTCGGTGGAGTATTGACCATGCGTGCTCCGCGTCTGGCTCGGGCTGCCACGATACTGAGGC
>JARRPA010000205.1:0-4080 GCA_037383305.1 Gemmatimonadota bacterium
ATCACCGGCACACGGCCGCAGTCCACCTCGCGCGCGCCGGGAGGCCACTGCACCTCCTGCAGAGACAACTGGGTCACAATCAGATCAGCACGCCGATGAGGTACGCGGATTTCCACCCCGAGTGCAGTGACGTGAAGACCTACTTCGACAGGGTAGAAGAGAGATTCGACCTTGCTCCGGGACCCAGTATGGGGCACATCCCGACGGTAGCGGCAGGACCGAAGGATGTGAAGAATGCGTAAGTACTTCTCCAATATAACGGAGGGGGTGGGATTCGCCGACGCGCCCTCGGCGCGACCCTTTCTGCGGCGCCGCCGCGGAAAGCACCGCAGGTGAGAGTCCCTCTGGTGGGGTGGAGCGGAGGGGGCGGGATTCGAACCCGCATGAGGTTGCCCTCGCCGGTTTTCAAGACGGATTCGCGGTTGTCCGTCTAAGTCCGCCTCCGTCCCTAAGTGTACCTGTGAGTAGGGACTACGGAAACCGAGTTTTCCTCTTGAGTCCGTGTAAGGCCCGGCAAGTCCGTGCAGGCGGGTAACAGCTCGGGTAACACCGAACGCGAAGGGCCCGGCGTTCCACCGCAGACGCGTGCGAACGCGACTGCTGAACCCCTCGCCGGTCCTCCTACGGCGTGATCGTCCTCACGACGTCCCCGGCATCGTCCAGGAACTGAATGCTGGCTGCGCCGAGGCTGTCCACTTCGAGACGGAGCCGCGCTCGCCCGTCCCGATCGGACAGGGTGACCAGGGAGGACTGATTCCAGCTCCGTCCGACGAACAGCCGCCTGGCGGCGATCTCCCGTCGAGGAATCCTCGAGAAGTGGTGCTCCACCAGGGAGTCGCGCTCCGCCTGCGAAGTCGCCGACTCGACGGCGCGATAGGCCTCTATCACTCTGTCGGTGAGCGAATCGGGGCGGTCCTGGATGGTGAGCCCCTGCCGCTTCCGTCCGCCGTCGTGGTCGTAGCTCAGCGCCACGATCTGGTCGTTCTCGAACTGGTCGAAGGTGAGGATCGCTCCCGCGCTCACCGCTCCGGCGGAGTCGCGTTTGCCCGTGTACACGAGCCCGCCGGCCTCAACTCCTTCCTGGTTGATGAACAGGAGACCCGCAAGATCGGCACGTCGGGGACCGTACCCCCCCGCCAACAGGACCCGGGCCCTGCCCTGGTCGTCCACCACCGTGATCTTCTTGACGGTGATCTCGTCGAACTCGGCCGTGCGCCGTCCCGCGGTGAACGCGCCGGCAGAGATAACGAGCAAGAGCATGAACGCGACGGCAGTGTACCCCGTCGGCAGGCGCATTTCGCGTCTCCTTTTCAGCGGAAATCGATCCTTCATTCAGACACGGAAAGCCGGATTCGCTGTTGTCACTGGAGTCTCTGTCTCTCCGAAAGTGTACCCGTGGGTCGTAGCTCCCGTACCCGTGTTGTGCATACGAGTCCGACTCAGTCCGCACGGATGCACAACAGTTCGAGAGACACGGAAGGCGGAGGGGGTGGGATTCGAACCCACATGTCCTTGCGGACGCCGGTTTTCAAGACCGGTGCATTCGCCGTTCTGCCACCCCTCCGAAGTCGGTCGAATCGCCCGAAGCCGAGCCGCCGGTCGGAGCGAGAAGATAGATCGCTGAAACACGACCCGCGAGTTTCGCGTATATTTCTCCGACGTCAGTCACAGGGAAATATCGGCCGGTACCGGGCAAGCGGACGTCTCACGGGTGATCCGTGCCGCCGGGCCGGCTACTGCGAAGGGACATAGCCTTGAGGAAAATGCTTCTGCTGGTAGGTCTGGAGATCGCTCGCCGGGTGCTCAAGCGAGTGCTGCGGGTCTGATCCGAGCCGTCCGCGTCCTCCGCCCCGGTCCGCCCCGATGGCCGGCGGCCCGGGCTTGGTCTTTCGCCTCGCCTTCAGGGAATCACTTCGAGCTCGGTGTCCACCGACACGTCCATGCGCAGCGAGTGAAACACGCTGCAGTACTTTTCGAGTGACAGATCCACCGCACGCTGGGCCCGGGCCTCGGAAACCTCTCCCTCGATGCGGAACTTGAGGAACAGAGCCGTTACGGCCCTGGGAACCTCGTCCCTTCGCTCCGCGGCGACCTCCACCCTCATCGCCCGGACCTCCTGTCTCCCTTTCTGAAGAATGTCGACCACGTCGATGGCCGTGCAGGCCCCCACCGACTCGAGCAGG
The DNA here is from genome assembly GCA_037383305.1 of Gemmatimonadota bacterium. Classification (GTDB taxonomy): domain Bacteria; phylum Gemmatimonadota; class Gemmatimonadetes; order Palauibacterales; family Palauibacteraceae; genus Carthagonibacter. Next base: position 2,184 of record JARRPA010000205.1, read on the forward strand.
AGATTCACCGGCGAGGGCCCGACCTGCCCGTCCCCGTCGATCGCCGTTCGCGCCTCATCGGCTCGGCCCTCGAATCTGAGCTCTCCCTTCCACTCCAAGTGCACCGTTTGCATAATCTTCCTTGTTTTCGTTGAAGTCGTTTGCGAGAACGGGAGCCGGGGCCGCGATCCGGGACTCTCGCTTTCGCCTCCAACAGGCCGGGGCGAAGATAGGCTTTCGCGAGCGTTCGATACAAGCGCGGGCGCAACCGCCCGGCGGAATCGTAACAGATCCTGACAGCAGGAGACCGTGGTGAAGGCTCACACCAAGTATCTGACCATGCAGGTTCCGAAGCGGATGATGCTGATCAACATCACGCCTCAGGTCGAAGAGGAGGTACGGGAAAGCGGCGTCCGAGAGGGGCTTTGCCTCGTGAACGCGATGCACATTACCGCCAGCGTGTTCATCAACGATGACGAGCCGGGCCTGCACAGGGATTACGAGGTCTGGCTGGAAGACCTGGCGCCGTTCGATCCGAGTCCCGAGCGATACCACCACAACCGGACGGGCGAAGACAACGCCGATGCCCACCACAAGCGTCAGATCATGGGCCGCGAGGTCGTCGTGGCGATTACGGACGGCCGACTCGATTTCGGCCCGTGGGAGCAGATCTTCTACGGGGAGTTCGATGGCCGCCGATCCAAGCGCATCCTGATCAAGATCATCGGCGAGTAGTCTCGGACTGGCTCTGCGAGGCTCTGCCGCGCATCTTGCTGCGCGCGTCCGGGCGGCGATCGAGCGCTCCGGGACGGAATTTCAGGTACATCGGAGGATGAATGCGAGTGATGGATCATATCCGGGCCGGGCTTTTCGCCGCGGCCGCGATCGGTCTGATGGCGTCGCCGGCGGGCGCCCAGGAGATCTCTGAGGTGTGCGGGGAGATCGCTGACGTGGGCCATGGAGACTGGGCCGAATTCAAGATGGAGGGACCGCAGGCAGCCCAGGTCAGCGGAGTGCGGTTCGCGCTCGTCGACCGCGGCGACCCGTCCGATCTCTGGTTCGAGCTGAAGGCCGCTACGGTACAGGGCGAGCAGATCGTACAGCTCCAGGTGCCGGGGTTCCCGTTCAAGGGGGACCAGGTGACGGCGGGAATCGTGCAGGCCATGCAGATGCCGGCGATGAAGATGCCCGAGCAGATGCTGGCGATGATGCAGCAGCAGATGCAGACCAACCCGATGCTCGACGTCGCGGAGCAGTGCCTGACCTCGACGCTGGTCGGCGAGGAGACGGTCGAGACGCCGGCCGGTTCGATGACCGCCTGGCACATCAAGGCGGCTGACGGCAACGACGCCTGGGTCAGCGGAGACGTCCCGTTCGGGATCATCAAGGGAAGCGGGGGACAGGGATCCAGCGGCGGCACGATGGTGCTGACCGGATTCGGAGATGACGCTACGTCCTCGATCACCGGAGAACCGCAGGAGATGCCGGCGATGCCCGGCGCCGCGCCGCAGGACTGACGCTCAGGCAGTGAACGGGACCGGCGGATCTCCCCGCCGGCCCGCCCCTGCCCGCGGGGGATTTAATGAACAGCCGAAGAGAGTTTCTGGGTTCGATCGGCATCCCGGCCTTTGCCGCGGCCGCCGGAATTCCTCTCCTTCCACCGCGCGTTCACGGATCACCGCGCCTGCAGGACCTGCTTGGCACCCGCCACGAAACCCTCCAGGCCGCCGCCACCGACGAGGAGTTCTGGGGAGAGATCGCCCGCTCCTTCACGGTGGACCGCAGCCTGGTCAATCTGAACAATGGCGGCGTCAGCCCGTCTCCCGCCTTCGTCCAGGACGCGATGAAGCGTCATCTGGACTACTCGAACGAGGCGCCCGTCTACACGATGTGGCGTATCCTCGAACCCCAGCGCGAA